>JAPSIU010000448.1 GCA_031178565.1 Leucobacter sp.
GATCCCGCCCTCGTTCGTCGGCGCGATCATGCACTCGAGACGGCGGATGGGCTCCGGGATGTCGAAGTGGGTGCGCCCCAGCTCGGCGACGGCGCGGTCGCTGGTCTCCTGCATCCACCTCTGCAGCGCCTCGGTGCCGCGGAGCTTGCGCGACTCGTCCTGCTCGAGGAAGGCGACGGCCTCCTCCACGGACGCACCGGGGAGGATCTCGCCGGCGATCGACTCCTGCTCCGCCACCATCCGGGCGAGCTCCTCGACACCCCACTCGTAGGTCTCGTCGAGGTCGATCGTGGCGCCGAGGAACCGGCGGGAGTGGAGCGCGTAGAGCTCCCGACCCACCGCATCCGTCTCGCCGGCGACGGGCGCGAGCTCATCGGCGAGGAACGTCGCGAGCTGGTCGTAGGCGACGCGCGCCGCGCCGGCGCGGTCGGCGAGATCGCGGGCGAGGGATGCCGGCAGCTGCCCCTCGGCGGGAGCCGCAGCACCGGCGAACGCGGCGAAGAAGCCGCCCTCGGCGGTGTACCGCGCGATCTGGGTGACGACCTCCCCCACCTGCCGGCGGGCCGGGACGACGCCTTCGGCGATGCCCGTGCGAAGGGTCTGAATGTAGCCGGCGAGGGCGCCGGGGACCGCACCGAGGCGCTCCGAGATCACCGACCAGTCGTCCACCGTGTCGGTGGGCATCAGGTCGAAGACGCTGCGGAGGTCCTGCGCGGGCGAGGCGATGACGTTGAGGTCGCGGAGATTCGACTTCGCCTCGTGCAGCTCGAGCTGCAGAGAGAGCTCCGCGGCCAGGTCCATCCTGGTGACCTCGTCGACGTCGTCGACGGCCTCGGCGGCTCGCAGCTCGCCCAGCGTCGCGGCGGCCGCCGCGGCGGCGCGCTCGGCGCCCTCGGGCGAGAGATCGTCGAGGCGCCCGTTGTGCTCGAAGCGCCCGATGTAGGTGGCGAGGCTCGGTGAGAGCTCGGCCAGCGTGTCCACCCAGGCGTCCGCGATCGCGTCGATACGCGTGGGCGTGCGTTGTGCGTCGGTCATGCTCCGAGCGTAGAGCGTCCGCGGCGCAAGCGCCGGGGCATCGTCGTCAGTGCGCCGCCTCGTCCCAGTCGCCGCCGCGGCCGATCTGCACCTCGAGCGGGACCGACAGGGCCGCGGCGTCGCCCATCCGCGTGCGGACGACGTCCTCGACGGCGTCCCACTCGCCGTCCGCGACCTCGACGACGAGCTCGTCGTGGATCTGCAGCAGCACGCGCGAGGACAGCTCCTTCTCCCGGAGGTCCTGATGGATCTCGTAGAGCGCGATCTTCATGATGTCGGCGGCGCTGCCCTGGATCGGGGCGTTGAGCGCTGCGCGCTCGGCATTCTCGCGCAGCACCCGGTTCGGGCTCGTCAGGTCGGGGAAGGGTCGACGGCGCCCGAAGATGGTCTCGGTGTACCCGTCGATGCGCGCCTGCTCGACCGAGGATCGGAGGTAGTCGCGCACCGCCCCGAAGCGCGCGAAGTACTCGAGCATCAGCTGCTTCGCCTCGGACTGCTCGATCCGCAGCTGCTTGGAGAGCCCGAACGCGCTCAGGCCGTAGACGAGCCCGTACGACATCGCCTTCACCTTGGTGCGCATCGCGGGCGTGACCTCCGAAGGCTCCACGCCGAACACCCGCGCGCCCACGAACCGGTGGAGGTCCTCCCCCGAGTTGAACGCCTCGATGAGTCCCGGGTCCCCCGACAGGTGGGCCATGATGCGCATCTCGATCTGCGAGTAGTCCGCCGTCAGCAGCGTCTGATAGCCCTCCCCCACCTCGAACGCCGCGCGGATGCGACGCGACTCCTCGTTGCGGATCGGGATGTTCTGGAGGTTCGGGTCGGTGCTCGAGAGCCGGCCCGTCTGACTGCCGGTCTGGACGTAGGTGGTGTGGATCCGGCCGTCGTCGGCGATGCCGACCGTCAGCGATTCGATGATCTGCCGGAGCTTCGTCGCCTCCCGGTGCTGCAGGAGCAGTCCCAGGAACGGATGCGGGTGGGAGTCCTGCAGGTCGGCCAGGACCGCGGCATCCGTCGAGTATCCGGTCTTGGTCTTGCGGGTCTTGGGAAGCTCCAGCTGGTCGAAGAGGACCTCCTGCAGCTGCTTGGGCGAGCCGAGGTTCACCTCCCGGCCGATGATGCCGTAGGCCTGCTGCGCGATGGCGTCGGCGCGCTCGGCGAGTTCTCCGGAGAAGCCGGTG
>JAPSIU010000105.1 GCA_031178565.1 Leucobacter sp.
GGCGGGCTCACGGCAACGGGCGCCTGGCAGCCGGGCCAGCTCGTGATCCATACAGCGCCCGAGCACGGATACGGCGTGTTCGCGCCAGCCCTCGCCGCGGGTGTGATCCCGCTCGCGCTGCACCCCGGTGTCGTATTCACCGGGACGAGCCTCGACCTCACCCGGCTCGCCGGGGCCACGATCGCGGTGACGGCCCCTGCTCCCGTGCTGCCGATCGGACAGGCGCTCGCGGTCGAGATGGGCGCGGAGCCCGTGGTCGTGGACGAGCGGGACCGCCCGGCATACGCTGAGGCGGTCGCGGCTGCGACCGAGTTCTCACGCGCCGTGGTCAGGCAGGCGGCGGGTGCGCTGAGGGCGCTCGGCCTGGAGCGCCCCGACCGCATCGTCGGGGGGATCGTGCGCGCCGCGATCGAGGAGGAGCTGCTGGCGGCGGCGAGCGGAGAGGATCCCGAGCTCAGCGCGGACGACGCCTGATGCGCCCGGTGGCCAACGGCTAGGATGGATCGGTACGCCTGAACAACGGAGGAACCCGTCCCCATGAGCGAGCAGACCGCAGCCGCATCCGACGCGAGCACCCACGACGCGAGCGCGGATGAGGCCGCCGCGGTCGACACCGGTGCCGAGGAGATCTTCGAGCAGAAGCGCGTGCGCCTGGAGAAGCGGGATCGGCTGAACGCGCGCGGTGATCTCGGTGACGGCGCCTATCCGGTCGCCGTCCCCGTCACCGCGACGATCCCCGGGGTGCGCGCCGAGTGGGGTCACCTCGAGGAGACTCCTGACACCGCCTCGGGCGAGGAGGTCGGGATCGCGGGGCGCGTGGTGTTCCAGCGGAACACCGGCAAGCTCTGCTTCGCGAGCCTCCAAGCCGGTGATGGCACGCGGATCCAGGCGATGGTGAGCCTCGCCGAGGTCGGCGAGGAAGCGCTCGCCGACTACAAGGAGCTCGTCGACCTCGGCGACCACCTGTTCGTGCGCGGCGAGGTGATCTCGAGCCGTCGCGGCGAACTCTCGGTCATGGTGCGCGAGTGGCGGATCGCGGCGAAGGCGCTCGCTCCGCTGCCGAACATGTACGCCGAGCTGAACGAGGAGACGCGGGTGCGTCAGCGCTACCTCGATCTCATCGTGCGCGAGCAGGCTCGTATCAACGTCGTCACTCGCGCCCGCACCATGGCGAGCCTGCGACGGACGTTCGAGGATCGCGACTTCATCGAGGTCGAGACTCCGATGCTGCAGACGATCCACGGCGGCGCCTCGGCCCGCCCGTTCGTGACGCACTCCAACGCGTTCGACACCGAGCTCTTCCTGCGCATCGCACCCGAGCTCTACCTCAAGCGCGCCGCGGTGGGCGGGCTCGAGCGCGTCTTCGAGATCAACCGCAACTTCCGCAACGAGGGCGCGGATTCCACGCACAGTCCCGAGTTCGCGATGCTCGAGGCCTACGAGGCCTACACCGACTACAGCGGGATCGCCGATCTGACGCAGGCGCTGATCCAGAACGCGGCGCTCGCCGTGAACTCGGGCACCGAGCGCGAGGGATCCCACGTGGTGCGCTGGGCCGACGGCACCGACTTCGATCTCGGCGGCGACTGGGACCGCATATCGATGTACGGCACGCTCTCGGAGGCGGCGGGGCGCGAGATCACACCGGAGACCCCGGTGTCGGAGCTGCAGACCATCGCCGACGCCGAGGGCGTCGAGGTGAAGCTGCCGAACCACGGCAAGCTCATCGAGGAGCTGTGGGAGCACTTCGTGAAGGACGGCCTCACGCGCCCCACCTTCGTCATGGACTTCCCCGTCGAGACGAGCCCGCTCACGCGTCACCACCGCAGCATCCCCGGTGTCGTCGAGAAGTGGGATCTCTACGTGCGCGGGTTCGAACTCGCGACCGGATACTCGGAGCTCGTGGATCCCGTCGTGCAGCGCGAGCGCTTCACCCAGCAGGCCGCCGAGGCCGCGCGGGGGGACGACGAGGCCATGCGCGTCGATGAGGAGTTCCTGCGCGCTCTCGAGCACGGCATGCCGCCGTCGGGCGGTATGGGCATGGGCATGGACCGGCTGCTCATGGCGCTCACGGGGCTCGGGATCCGGGAGACGATCCTCTTCCCGCTCGTCAAGTAGGAGGAGCTCGCGTCCGGCCGTCCTGATGCGGGAGCGACGTCGGCCGACGCCCAGGAAGCCGCGCGGGGCTGGCGGTACACTAGGGCGTCATGGACAACTGGTGGCTGAACGCGGTCTGGTCGCTCACCCCGACCGTGCTGATCGGTCTCTTCTTCTGGATGGTGCTGCGCCTGATCCTCCGCGCCGATCGCACGGAGCGCCGCGTGTACGGCGAGATCGAGCGCGAGGAGCGGGCGAGGGCAGGACTCCCCGCGCGGGAAGAGGTCTGAGCCCGGATCGTCCTCCCCTCCCGCTAGAGTGATTCCAGGCTCGACGGGAGAGGAAGTGGGGAGTGGATCTCACGTGGTTCGGGGTGACCTGGCCCTATGTGTGGACCCTGCTGTTCCTGGTCGTCGACAACATCATCCGGATCGTCGCGCTGTTCGTCGTTCCGCGCAATCGCCGCCCCACCGCGGGCATGGCCTGGCTCATGGCCATCTTCTTCCTCCCGGTCCCGGGCCTGCTCCTGTTCCTCATCATCGGAAGCAAACGCCTTCCGAAGCATAGGGAGCAGAAGCAGGAGGCCATCAACCAGTTCGTCGCCTCGATCTCGGAGCGCGAGCAGAGCAGCCTCGTCACGGACACGGCGGAACTGCGCACGGGGCTCGCGAACGCCGTGAAGCTCGGGCGGTCGCTCGGTGCACAGCCCATGCTGCGGGGCAATACCGCGCTGATCTGCATCGACTACGAGACCTCGTTCGCGCACATGGCGGCCGCGATCCGCGACGCGCAGGATTATGTGCACATGGAGTTCTACATCCTCGTGCACGACGACGCGACCGATGGCATCTTCGCCGCCATGCGGGAAGCCGCCGCGCGGGGCGTCAAGGTGCGCGTGCTGCTCGATCACATCTCCGCCGTGCGCAATCCCGGCGCGAAGCGGACCGCGCAGAGCCTTACGGAGATGGGCGCGGACTGGGCGTACATGCTGCCGGTCAGACCGTGGCGCGGAGAGTACCAGCGGCCGGATCTGCGCAATCACCGGAAACTCCTCGTCGTGGACGGCAAGGTCGGTTTCATGGGATCCCAGAACCTCGTCGATTCGAGCTACAACAAGCCGTCGAACCGGAGACGGGGCCTGCACTGGAAGGACTTCATGGTGCGGGTGGAGGGCCCCATCGTGCTCGGTCTCGAGGCGGTCTTCCAGGGCGACTGGTATCTCGAGACCAGCGAGTATCTCTCGCACCTCGCCGAAGCCGAGCTCGTGGTGGAGAAGCCGGGCGAGCTGGACTGCCAGATCGTTCCTAGCGGGCCCGGATACGCGGGTGAGAACAACCTCCAGGTGTTCGTCTCGCTGATGTACACCGCTCAGCGCAGGATCAGCATCACGAGTCCGTACTTCGTTCCAGACGGCTCCATGATGAACGCACTCCGCGCCGCGACCGCGCGGGGCGTCGGCGTGGAGCTCTTCGTCTCCGAGATCGGCGATCAGGCCGTGGTCTACCATGCGCAGCGGTCCTACTACGAGGAGCTGCTGAGGGCGGGGGTGAGGATCTGGATGTTCCGTCCGCCGTACATCCTGCACTCGAAGCACTTCACCGTGGACGACGCCGTGGCGGTCGTGGGATCGTCGAACATGGATCAGCGCTCGTTCGGTCTCAACATGGAGATCTCGATGGTGGTCCACGGCGAGAGCTTCGTGCGCGATCTCGACAAGGTCAACGACTACTACCGCGCGAATTCTCGCGAGTTGACGCTCGAGGAGTGGTTGAAGCAGCCCCTTCCCTCGCAGGCTCTCGACGGGCTCGCCCGCCTCACATCGGCGCTCCAGTAGTCAGGTCTCGGGAGGCCGCGTTCGTCGCCCGATGAGCCGAAGCCGCGCCTGGAATAATGCGCGGGATTTCCCCGCGCGAATCGTGTTTTCCTCGGTCCCGAGGGGGTTCTGACACGGAATCGAGTGCGCGGCGGCTGCGGGCGATCCAGAGGTCTCCAAGCGGCGAAACACGGGGGAATCTCTCGTTTTGGAATTCCGCCGAGATCGTGCAACGATTCCCCTACCGTATTCGACGGAAGGAAACGCAATGGCGCGTCAAACTGCTTCTCCAACGACCGCAGCTCCTGCCGATCAGGCCGTGAGCGAACCCGAAAAGGCTTCGCCGGACAGCGCTCCGGATGCCCCGTCCGGCACGGCCAAACCCGCTGCGAAGGTGCAGCCCCCGGTCTCTCAGAGCACCACCGGGGACGCGGCGACCGCAGCCGCAGCCGCGAAGACCGTCGAGGTGCAGGCGACTGCGGAGCCCGCCGCGAAGCCCGCGACCGGGAAGCCCGCCGCCAAGAAGCCGACGGCGAAGAAGCCGGCGGCGCGAAAGCTCGCTGCGAAGGCCACCGCTGCTACGAAGGCTACGGCCGCGAAGAAGGCCCCGGTCGCCGCGAAGAAGGCCTCGGTCGCAGCGACGAAGCCCGCTGCCGTGAAGCCCGCCGCCGCGAAGCCCGCGGCACCGGCGGCCCCCAAGAAGTCCATGATCCGCAGCAAGCGTCCGCGTAAGGCACCCGTCACCGGCCCCGTCACCATCGGCCGCAGCGGGTTCACCAAGCTCAAGAACATCTCCGAGATCCGTCACTATCTGCGCACGAGCGACACCCCGGTGTTCTTCGTCGGCGCGACCGCGTTCAATCTCCTCGGCCTCGACCGCTGGGTGCGCGGCTTCTCGTTCATCTCCTACTACGACAGCTGGGACGGCAACCACCCGCGCGTGTTCACCCCGGCCGAGAAGCCGTACATCGAGTTCGAGAGCGGCGAGCAGATCAACAACTGGCTGCTGCGCAACCACGAGGTGCGCACCCACATCGAGCGCCGCACCCCTCCGGGAGTCCGCCCGCAGATCGTGATGGTGTTCTTCGACGAGGAGACCGAGCGGATCTGCGAGGAGCTCGACTACGAGCTCATCCTGCCGAGTCACGAACTGCGCGAACGTCTCGACTCGAAGATCGTGACCACGCAGATCGCGGATTCGGTGGGTGTGCCGAGTGTGCCCAACGTGCTCACCACTGTCAAGAACTGGGACGAGCTCGTCAAAGTCACCGACAGGGCGAAGCTGGGGCAGGATCTCGTGATCCAGACCGCGTACGGCGATTCGGGCAAGACCACGTACTTCGTGACGAGCGAGGCCGAGTTCGCCGCCATCGCGGACGAGGTCACGGATGTCGAGATCAAGGTCATGAAGCGGATCAACAACCGTCCGATCGCGATCGAGGCGGTGCTGACGCGCCAGGGCACCGTCGTCGGACCGTGCATGACCGAGATCACGGGCCACGCCGATCTGACCCCCTATCGCGGCGGCTGGGCCGGTAACGAGATGTTCCCGACCGTGCTCGACGACGAGAGCCGCCACGCGGCGATCGAGCTGGTACGGAAGCTCGGCGACAGGCTCGGCAAAGAGGGGTACCGCGGCTTCTTCGAAGTCGATGTGCTGCTCGACACCGACACCGGCGACGTCTATCTCGGAGAGCTCAATCCCCGGGTCAGCGGTGCCTCCGCGATCACCAACGTGACCGCGGGAGCCTACGCCGACGTGCCGCTCTTCGCCTTCCATCTGCTCGAGTACTCGGGCATCGACTTCGAGATCGACATCGACGAGATCAACGCCCGCTGGGAGGAGCTCGCCTCGGAGGACGAGTGGAGCCACATGGTGATCAAGCACACCAGCAACACCGTCGAACGCATCGATGCGGCGCCGCGCACGGGCCGGTACTCGCTCGACCACTACGGCAATCTCGTCTACACGCATCACGACTACGACTGGCATCTGCTCGGCAACGAGTCCGACGCGTTCTACCTCCGGATCTACCAGGAGGGGGACTACCGGTGGAAGGGGGCCGACCTGGGGATCCTCGTCACCAAGGCGCACCTCGAAGCCAGCCACGGCGGTCTCACCCTGCACGCGAAGTACCTCATCGACGCGATCCGGAACATGTATCGGGTCACGCCGGTCGACGGAGAGGAGCCCGCACCGAAGCCGGCCCCGGCGAAGGGCAAGTAGGCTGCGTGAGATAATACAAGGATGAGCGCCGAGACCGGATATGGGATGAGTACGGCCGCGGGCTATGGGATCGATGTGCCGCCGCTGGACCAGTGGCAGTTCGCTCCCTACCTGCAGTGGTCGATGCAGAACATCCAGAACTTCCTGCCCGTGCATCAGATCCGCCGAGGGGTGCGCGCGACCGAGTTGCCGTGCCGCTCGGCGGATCTCGCGGCGCTGACCGTCCCCCATCCCTGGGACGAACGGTCGGTGTCCTTCGCCGAGGTGATGGCGGCGACGCACACGGACGGCTGGATGGTCACGCATCGCGGGGAGGTCGTGGGCGAGCAGTATCTCGGTACGCTCACTCCCGCGGGCATGCACCTGCTGATGTCGGTCTCGAAGTCGCTGACGGCGACGACCGCCGGCCTGCTCGCCGCGAGTGGCGAACTCGACCTCGATCGCCCGGTGACCGACTACGTACCTCAGCTGATGGGGTCCGGCTACGAGGGAGCGCTCGTGAGGCACCTCGTGGACATGCGCACGGGAGTCGCGTTCTCCGAGGAGTATCTCAACGAGGACGCGGAGGTGCGTCTGCTGGAGGAAGCCATCGGCTGGGCGCCGAAGCGGCATCCCGAGGTACCCGACTCGCTCCTCGGCTTCCTCTCGACGCTGGGACGGGAAGGACCCCACGGGGGCGCCTTCGCCTACAAGTCCTGCGAGACCGACGCGCTGGGCTTTGTGATCGAGGGGGCGGCGGGGGCGCACGCCGGCGATGTCATGTCCGAGCGGCTGTGGCAGCCCATGGGAGCCGAGTTCGACGCCCACGTGGGAGTCGACGGTGTCGGAGCGGGCATGTTCGACGGCGGCGTGTCCGCCGCGATGCGGGATCTCGCGCGCTTCGGCAACCTGTTCGTGAGCAAGGGATACGCGCTCGACGGGACGGCGGTGCTGCCGGAGTGGTGGGTGGAGGACAGTTACGCGGGCGGCCCCGACTCGCGGACGGCCTTCGCGAACGCGGCCGAGCCGACCCTCATGCCGGGCGGCATGTATCGCAACGGGTTCTGGTTTCCGGGCGAGAGCGGGGATGTCATGCTCGCGCTCGGGATCCACGGGCAGATGATCTACATGAACCGCGTGACGGGCGTGGTCGGCGTGAAGCTCTCGAGCTGGCCGACACCGCAGGACACCGAGAAGCTGTTCTCGACGGTGCGCGCCTTCGAAGTGGCCTCCTGGGCGCTCAACCGCGGCGAGGTGTAGGGGGCGATTCACGATCGGTCGATCCGCCGATGTCGGCCGGTCGTGATCGCCTCAACGCCTGACGTTCCGCTCTGCTCGAGTCTTTGCACGTCCCTGAGGGTTTCAGCGCGGACGCTTCCCTCGGGTGAGAAGAATTCCCTCGGGCGGAGGAGCGTGCTCAATCGGCGCGCCGAATCAGGGGCGCGGTGATCCTGCGACCGCCACGAGCAGCTCGCCGACATCGCAGGAGAGCGCGCCACAGATCGCGGTGAGCGTCGAGAAGCGGATCGCCCTCGCGCGGTCGTTCTTGAGCACCGAGAGATTCACGAGGCTCACCCCGACGAGGCCGCTGAGCTGCGTGAGCGTCATCCCGCGCTCGGCGAGCAACTCGTCGAGTCGGCAGTGGATCGCATCCCCCTCCTCGGGCTCGGCGGGGCTCACACCAGTCCTTCCGTATCCCGTTGCAGCCGAGCGCCGACTGTGAACGCGGTGAGGATGACCGCGAATGCGAAGGCCGCGATGACGAACAGGGTGGCCAGGACGGTGTTGCCCCGCCCGAAGACGCGTCCGCGGAGGATGTTGCGGGCGAGAAGCGTCAGGAAGAGATGACGGCGGCGACGGTGCCGAAGCGGATGACCTGTTCGAGGGTCTCGAGTCCGAACGCCGAGCCGGGAAGCCCCGGCACGATGCGGAAGTAGGCGCTGATCCCGGTCCCCACCACCGGGGCCGCGGGAGCGTCACGCCGACGGCGAACAGCGCCCCGCGATGCCGGATCACCCCGTAGCCTTGAGGCATCAGCGGTGTCCCACCGTGCAAGGGAACCGCAAGGAGGTTACAGATGTTCGAGAGATTCACCGATCGCGCCCGCCGGGTTGTCGTACTCGCCCAGGAAGAGGCGAAGATGCTCAACCACAACTACATCGGTACCGAGCACATCCTGCTCGGTCTCATCCACGAGGGTGAGGGCGTCGCCGCGAAGGCGCTCGAGCAGCTCGATATCTCGCTCGACGCCGTGCGCGCGCAGGTGACCGACATCATCGGCACGGGCCAGCAGCCGCCGGCCGGCCACATCCCCTTCACGCCGCGCGCGAAGAAGGTGCTCGAACTGAGCCTGCGCGAGGCGCTGCAGCTCGGCCACAACTACATCGGCACGGAGCACATCCTGCTCGGCCTCATCCGCGAGGGCGAGGGTGTTGCAGCGCAGGTGCTCGTGAAGCTCGGCGCCGACCTCAACCGCGTGCGTCAGACCGTGATCCAACTGCTCTCGGGCTACCAGGCGGGCAAGGAGAACGCGACCGTCGGCGCTCCCGACCAGTCCGGCGGCGAGGCCAAGGGCTCGCAGGTGCTCGACCAGTTCGGACGGAACCTGACGCAGGCCGCGCGCGAGGGCAAGCTCGACCCGGTGATCGGGCGCGAGAAGGAGATCGAGCGGGTCATGCAGATCCTCTCGCGCCGCACGAAGAACAACCCCGTGCTGATCGGTGAGCCCGGCGTCGGCAAGACGGCGGTCGTCGAGGGGCTGGCCCAGGCCATCATCAAGGGCGAAGTGCCCGAGACGC
>JAPSIU010000106.1 GCA_031178565.1 Leucobacter sp.
CACGAGTCCGAGTACCTCGGTGCGGAAATCCTCGCGCCGGTCGCTCCAGCGCAGTCCGCCTCGCGCCACCTTCCCGAAGCGCAGGTGCACCCCCTCGACCTGGGGCGAGTACACCCAGATCTCCGCCATCGGGTGGGGCTTCGGGAGGTTCGGCACACGGGTGCAGTCGAGCTTCATCGACACCCACGGCTTCGCGGAGCCGCCCTCTCCCGGCTGGTAGAAGTTCGTGCGCCGGACGGCCTCGATCACACCGATGAACGACCGCAGAATGCGGTCCTGATCCAGGCTCGACACCCCGTCGAGATCGCGCTGCAGCGACTCGATCAGCTCGGCCGAACAGGCGTCCCGATCCCCCGTCACCTCGGGATCGAAGCGCAGCTCGAACAGCCGCACCAGGTCGGCCGCGATCCCCGGGTTGGCGATCAGCGCCCGGTCGATGTACTCCACGGAGAAGGCCGAGCCGATCTGGCGCAGATACATGCCGATGGCGCGGAGGACGACGATCCGCCTCCAGTCCAGGCCGCCGTGCAGCACGAGCGCGTTCAGCCGATCGCTCTCCGCCGCCCCCGTCCAGACCGCCGTGAAGGCCTCCTCGAACGCCGTACCCCAGTCCGCGTCGCCCCACAGCTCCACCTCGGGCGCGGTGATGCCGAAATCGGAGATGTGCCTGAGGCTCCCGTCGGCGAGGGTGATGGTGTTCGGGCGCTCGTCCACGACATCGACGCCGAGGTCGGTGAGGATGGGGAGCACCTGCGTCAGCGGATACTGCCGAAAGGAGGCCAGAGTCAGGATCCGCTTCGACGGCTCGTCCTTCTCCGGCTGGTACAGGTGGACGGCGAACTCCTCGCCCCGCGCGAGACGCTCGAGCAGTTCGACGTCGCCGATCGCCTCCACCGCGGGGACGTACTCCTTGTAGGACGCCGGAAAGGCCTGCCCGTACTGGCTGAGGAGCGCCGCGGCCTCCTCCTCGCCGAACGCGTGGTGCAGCGCGTCGACGAACGCCTCCTCCCAGCTGCGGATCGCCTCCTCCAGCTGCGGCTGCAGGTCGGCCTCGCTCACCTCCGGCACGGAGCTGCCCTTGGGCACTCGGACCACGAAGTGCAGCTGGGCGAGCGGCGACTCGCCCACTCGAGTCGTGTGATCGACCTGATCCGCTCCGAAGACCGACCGCAGCAGCGACTCGATCCGCAGCCGAACGGTCGTGTTGTACCGGTCCCTCGGCAGGAACACGAGGGCCGACACGAACCGGCCGAACTCGTCCCGACGGAGGAAGATGCGGGCGCGCCGCCGCTCGCGGAGCCGGCTCACCTCGGACGCCACGTCGAACAGGTGCTCGGGGGTGTCCTGGAACAGCTCGTCCCGCGGATACTGCTCGAGGATCTGCAGCAGATCCTTGCCCGAGTGCGAGGCCGGGGAGAAGCCGGATGCCTCGAGCACCGCCCGCACCTTCGTCGAGACGATCGGCAGCGTGAGCACCGAGGATGCGTAGGCCGTGGAGGTGAACATGCCGAGGAAGCGGCGCTCGCCGACGACGTTGCCCGCGTCGTCGAAGGTGCGCACGCCGATGTAGTCGAGGTACACGTCGCGGTGCACGGTGGCTCGGGAATTCGCCTTCGTCACGGTGAGCAGTCGAGGCTCGCGAGCGGTGCGCTGGGCTTCGGGCCGCAGACGGGCGATCGCGGTCGTCGATTTCCGCAGGATCCCGAGGCCGGTGTGCGGCAGCGGCCTGAGCACCTCCTCCCCGTTCTCGTCCGTCTCGAGCGCGTGCTCCCGGTATCCCAGGAACGTGAAGTTCTCCTCCGCGAGCCAGTTGAGGAACTCGACGGTCGGGACGATCTCCTCGGGGTCGACGGTCTGCGGCGGCATCGTGCGCAGGTCGGTGACGATGTCGAGACAGGCGCGGCGCATCGGCCGCCAGTCGTCCACCGCGGCGTGCACGTCGGAGAGCACCTTCTGCAGCCGTTCCTCGAGCTCGACGCGCCCCTCCTCGGTGGGCACCCGATCGACCTCGAGGTGGATCCACGATTCCAGCCTGCCGCCGTGCGCTCCGATCTCGAGCAGTTCGCCGTCTTCGTCTCGGCGCACCGACACCAGCGGGTGCATGAGCAGATGCACCGTGAGCCCGCATCTGGCGATCGCCGCGGTGACCGAGTCGACGAGGAACGGCGAGTCGTCGGTGCAGAGTTCCACGATCGTGCGGCGCGACGTCCAGCCGTGCTCGCGGAGCGTGGGCGTGAACACCGAGACGAAGGTCTCGCCCGGCTGCTTGCGGCCGGCGAGAGTCCGCATCGACCCGGCGGCGCCCACGATGTCCCTGGGCTCGCGCTCGGTGAGATCCTCGCTGTCGAGGTGGGCGATCAGACGCTCCAGCCCGGGCCGGATCTCCGGATCGACGGCGGCGAGAGCCTCTTCGACGGTGACGAAGGCGGTGTCAGTGGTCGTGAACATCGTTGTTCCTGTCTGGCGACGGCGCCGGATCGGTCACGACGCCTGCACGGTCGCGACGATGGCCCCATCATACCGAGCGCGGGACCCCGATGAGGGGCCCGGGTCCCACAGCGCGGCCGACACGGATCGGGGTCCTCGGATCAGGCCTCGCCGAGCTCCTCGAGCACGCCCCGCGCCAGCTTGAACGCGACGTTCGCCGCAGGCACGCCGCAGTAGAGTCCGGCCTGCAGGATCACTTCCTTGATCTCCTCGACTGTCAGCCCGTTGCGCCTGGCCGCGGCGACGTGCATCTCGAACTCCTCGTGGTGCCCGAGCGCGATCATCGCGGTCAGCACCGCGACGGATCGAGAGCGACGATCCAGGCCCGGCCGCGACCAGATGTCGCCCCAGGCGGTGCGGGTGATGAAGTCCTGGAAGTCTGCGGTGAACTCCGTGATCCCGGCGTTCGCGCGATCCACGTGCGCGTCGGAGAGCACCTCGCGGCGCACGACCATGCCCTGCTCATAGCGTTCGGCGTCGCTCAGCCCGGCGCCGCTCATCGCGTCACCTCGCCGAAGAATTCGAGCAGCGCTTCGGCGACCGCGCCGGCCCGCTCCGCGGGCGGCTGGTGCGCGGCTCCCCCGATCATGACCTTGCGCCCGTTCTGCACTCCGGCGACGATCTCGTCCTGACGATCCTCGGGAGCGACGCCGTCGAACTCGCCTCCCATCGCGAGGATCGGGATCCGGATCTCGCCGAGACGATCTCGGAGGTCGTAGCTCGCGAGCGCCTCCGCGCAGCGAGCATAGCCCTCGTCGGAGACGCCCTGCAGCACACGCAGGATGCGCCCGGTCATCTCGGGCTCGTCCGCGATCGAATCCGGCGCGAACCACACCTGCGCCGAGGAGGTCACGAGGGCGGAGGTCGACTGCTCGCGCACCATTGCCGCGCGGGCCGTCCAGTGCTCGGCGCTGCCGAGCGACGCCGCCGACGCGATGATCGCGGCGCCCGCGAACAGTTCCGGATGCCGCAGCGCGAGCGCGAGGCCCAGCGCGCCGCCGATGGACACCCCCGCGTAGAGCGCACCGCCGCCCGCAAGATCCCCCACGGCGGCTGCGACCGAATCGGCGAGCTCCTCCATCGTGAACGGCTCGACCGGGACCGGAGCGGTGTCATGGCCGGGGAGCGACAGGAGCGTCACGCGGTAGTGCTCCGACAGCGCGGGCACCACGTTCTCCCAGATGAGCGAGCCCGTGCCGAGCGAGTGCCCGAGCACCACGAGCGGGCGGTCGGCGGGCCCCACCGGACTGGTCAGGGCGATCTCGGGCGGGGTCATCGGTTCTCCTCGGGTGTCGGTGACGATGGCGTCGACGGTTCCGGTGTCGGCGGTGCCGGCGATGCCGGCGATGCCGGCGATGCCTGAGGCGACGATGGCGTCGGCGACGTCGCTGTCGGCGGTGCGAATTCGGGATCGGATTCGGCGAGGGCCTCATCGACCAGCCGGCCCGCGAGCCCCGTGTAGTTCGCGGGATCGAGCAGCGCGGCGACGTCGATGCCCGCCTCGACGACCGCCGGCTCGGCCCGCAGCAGCTCGGCGAGATCCTCGCCTCGGCCCCCGGCCGAGACGATCCGCTTCACCTGGTCGGCTCCGATGATCGGTCCGAGCACGATCGAGAGCCGCTCGGCGACGATGAGTCCTCCCGTGAGCGCGAGGTTGCGGCGTACCGCCTCGTGGTCGACGCGCAATCCGGAGACGAGCTCCACCGCGTTCGCGCTGGCGCCGCGCGCGAGCCGGAGCAGCTCGCGCAGCGTCGGCCACTCCGCGTGCCATGCGCCGTCGGGCCGCTCGTCGACGGCGAGCGCAGCCGCGGTGTGCAGCGTCGCCGCCAGGTTCGGGGCTCGCAGCGCGGCGGATCGGATCAGCACCGACCGTGCGGGGTTCTGCTTCTGCGGCATGGCCGACGATCCGCCCCCGGCGCCCTCGGCGAGCTCGCCGATCTCGGTTCGGCTGAGTGTGGCGACGTCGCTCGCGATGACGCCGAGTGCTGCCACGGCCTGCGTCAACGCGTCCCCGAGCTCGGTCACCGGCCAGCGGAGCGTGTGCCAGGGGCCGGCGGGTGCGGCGAGCCCCAGCTCGTCGGCGAAGACTCCGGGAAGCGCGGAGGCCGCTTCGACCCCGTCGATCTGCGCCCGATCTGCCTCCTCGCGGCCGATCTCGGCGAAGGAGGCGAGGGTGCCACCCGCGCCCGCGAGCTGCGCGGGCAGTTCGGCCGCGGCCGATTCGAGGCGCCGGATCGCACGGCTCACGCCGCGCAGCCAGCCGCTCGCGCGCAGCCCGATGGTCGTCGGAACCGCCTGCTGCGTCAGCGTCCGCGCGGCTGCCGCCTCGCTCCGGTGCTCCGCCGCGAACCGCGCGAGCTCCTCCTCGGCGCAGCGCAGGTCGGCGAGGATGACGGAGACGGATCCGCGGGCCGTCAGCATCATCGCCGAGTCGAGGATGTCCTGGCTCGTCGCTCCACGGTGCACCCAACGGCGAGCATTCTCCGGCACTCGCGCCCGCAGCATCCCCACGAGGGGGATCACGGGATTCCCGCCGGCGACCGAGTCCGCGATCAGCTCGGCGAGCGGGAGGCCGTCGACCGCGCAGGGCAGACCGCGATCCCGCCATCCGAGCGCCTCGCCCACCGACGACGCCGTCTCCGCGGGCGCGATACCGAGTTCCGCCCAGGCTCGCACGAGCGCGACCTCGGCCGCGATGAGCGCGCCGAGGATCGCCTCGTCGCCGAGCTCGGCTCCGTGCGCGACCGTCACCGGCGAGAGCAGGCCCGCATCGAAGACCGGGAGGTGTCCGGCGGGCTCGGCGGGCTCAGTAGGCAAGGAACACGGTCTCCTTCTCGCCCTGCAGGTGGATGTCGTGGATGAGATACCCCTCGGGCGTGCGCGTTGCAACGAGCGTAGCGCGCTCTTCCGGCGTGAGCGAGGCCAGCAGCGGGTCGGCGGCGAGGGCGGCCTCGTCCTCGGGGAGGTAGATGCGCGTGTGGAGCTTGTCGGGGAGGCCGCGCGCGAACACCACGACCGAGAAGAACGGAGCCTCTCCGTTCACGGAGCCGGGGTTGCGCGTCCAGAACTCGTAGTGCCCCTCGTCGTTGGTGAAGGCACGCCCGAACCCGGTGAAGGAGTGGTCGTCGCGGGCGAAGGATCCGCGCGCGCGCGGTACGGAGCCGTCGGCGTCCGCTCCGAAGATCTCCACCATGGAGTCGGGAATCGGGTTGCCGGCGCCGTCGTACACGTTGCCGCCGAGCACGATCGAGCCCGGCGAGTGCGGGAACGCGACCTCGTGCTTCTTCGGGAACGTGGTGCCGTAGGCGAAGAACGGGCCGACCGTCTGACCGGGGGTGGGCTCGTGGGTCTTCTCGGGAACGCTTCCCCGCGTCGCTGCTGCATTCATCAGTGCTCGCCCTCCTCAGGCTCGAACCAGGTGGCGTCGGGGCCGTCGACCACGATGTCGAAGCGGTAGCCCATCGAGAACTCCGGGACGGTCAGATCGTGGTCGTAGAGTCCGATGAGGCGGTCCCGGTCCTTCTGATCCCGGATCGAGTTGTAGATCGGGTCGAGCGGGAAGAGCGGGTCGCCGGGGAAGTACATCTGGGTGATCAGGCGCTGCGTGAACGACTGCCCGAACACCGAGAAGTGGATGTGCGCGGGGCGCCACGCGTTGATGTGGTTCTTCCACGGGTAGGGCCCCGGTTTGATGGTGGTGAAGGTGTACTCGCCGTTGTCGTTCGTGACCGCGCGGCCCGCACCCGTGAAGTTCGGATCGAGCGGGGCGGGGTGCTGATCCCGCTGATGGATGTAGCGGCCGGCGGAGTTCGCCTGCCAGATCTCGATCAGCTGGTTGCGGAGCGGCCGGCCCCACGAGTCGAGGAGGCGGCCGGTCACCGTGATGCGCTCGCCCAGCGGCTCGCCCGAGTGCTGAAGGGTCAGATCCGATTCGATCGCGGCGACATCGCGCTGTCCGTAGGCGGGCGACCACAGTTCGATCGTCTCGGGATCGACGAGCTTCGGATTCTTGGTCGGGTGACGGAGGATGCTCGAGCGGTACGGCGGGAAGTCGTACACGGTGCGGGGGAGCTTCTCGCCGGAGGCGACGCGCCGCTCGTACTCGGCGTGCAGCACCGCGGTCTCCTCGTTGATCTGCGACTGCGTCGCCTGATCGGGGGCGGCCAACAGCGTTTCGGGGGCCGCTGCTGCCTGGGGGTTCTCGGCCATCTGGTCTCCTTCGACACCGGTACGGGACCCATTCAGACTGGCAGGGCGACGGGGTATCCCCGCGGCCGACTCCCACTCAGCGGGAGTCGCGCCGCTGCTCCGGCCGCGATGCGCGGCTCCGACGCTCAGCGTGTGCGGATCAGCGTCGGCCGAGAAGGACCCTCAAGACGCGCGACCGCCACTTTCACGTCGCTCAGCTCCTGCGTCAGGTCGAGGCGCATCTCTCCCATCTCCTGGCGCGCCGCCGCGAACTCCTGATCCACCGCGGCAAAACCTGCCGCCATCTCCTGCCGGACCTCCGCGAACCCGACAGCCATCTCCTGTCGCACGCCGGCCGAATCCGCTGCCGTCCCCTGGCGCACCTCGGCGATCTCGCGACGGACCCCGGCGATCTCGCCGCTCAGCTTCCGATCGACCGCGTCGATGCGGGTGCTGAGCTTGTCGTCCACGGCGTCGATCCGGTGCACCAACCACCCGAAGCCCGCGGCGAGCGTGAGGAGCATGACGACCGCGCTGATCATGGTCGTGAATATTTCGGCGGACACGTATGCACCTCCGTTCTGATGCGAGAGCATTGCTTTCACTATCGAAGGTACGCCACGCGCACGGTGCGGAGAAGACAGCGGGCACGATCTGTGGACAAGAGTGCGCAAAGGACGAGAACACCCGTCTGTGGACGAAGAACAGCCCCGCGAATCAGGCGTCGCGCACCTCGTGGAACAGTTCACGCGCTGTCTGCAGCACAAGCGCCGAGAGCCTCCGCTCGTCTGCGCGCTCCAGCGTCACGACGAGACCGACCGCGATCGGGGGAAGCCCCTCGACCACCGGAAGCGCGGCGGCGACCGAGATGTTGCCGAGCGTCATCTCCTCCCGCGTCGTGGCGTAGCCGCGGGTCCTGGCACGCTCGAGCTCGCGCCGAAGCGGCCCCTCCTCGGTGACGGAGTGCACCGTCTCGCGCTCGCGCGGAGCCGTGAAGTAGCGCGCCAGCCACTCCTCGCTCTGCGTCGCGAGCAGCGCCTTACCCACTCCCGTCGTGTGCAGCGGACCGCGGCCCCCCGCGCGGCTCACGGTCGGGATCGACATCCGCCCGGTCACACGACCGACGTAGAGCACGGTCGCCGTCTCCGGGTCCTCCCCTCCCAGCACCCCGAGGTGCACGTTCTCCCCAGTCGCCTCGTACAGCCGCACCAGGTGCGGAATGGCCCGTTCCCGCAGCCGCAGCGAGAGCGGCGACAGCTCCCCGAGCTCCCAGAGCCGCGAGCCGACCGCGTAGCGGTGCTCGGGAACCCGCACCAGCAGGCCCTGCCGCAGCAGCGCGCCGAGCAGCCGGTGCAGCGTGGACGATGAGAGACCCGTGCGGGATCCGAGTTCGGCGGCCGTGAGCTCGGGTTCGTCCTCCGAGAAGCAGCCGAGCACGCCGAGCGCCCGATCCAGCACGCCTGCACGGCCCGCCGCATCCGCCGCATCCGCCGCCCTCATCGCGCCCCTTCTGCTCGATATCCTCCGCCGGTACCGAGCGTAGCGCCGGTCCGAGCGAACCGCTGCTCGAGGCTCGGGGCTCGGACGTGGGATGCTGTCGGCATGGCCAATTCGCCGAGCGGGGACACGATGATCGAGCGCGTCGTGCGCGTGCTCGAGACCTTCTCCGCCGACCGAACCGTGCAGACGGCGAGCGAGATCGGGCGGCGCGCCGCCCTCCCGTCCTCGACCGCGCACCGCCTCGTCGACGAACTGATCGCGGCGGGGGTCCTCGAGCGGGACGAGGACCGTCGTGTGCGCCTCGGCATGCGGCTCTGGGAGCTGGCGCTGCGGGGCTCGACCGCGCTCCGCCTGCGCCAGGCCGCGCTCCCGCACATGGAGGCGGTCCAGGCGAGGATCCGGGAGCACACGCAGCTCGCGGTGCTCGAGGAGGGGGAGGCGCTCTTCCTCGAACGGCTGTCGCACCCCGACGCCGGAGCGAACATCACCCGGGTGGCCGGCCGGCTGCCGCTGCACGCCTCGTCGTCGGGGCTGGTCCTGCTCGCGCACGCGGATCCCGCGCTGCGCGAGCAGGTGCTCGCGGCCCCCCTGCGGGCGGTCGGCCCCGGCACGATCATGGACCCGCCACGGCTGCGGCGAGCGCTCGCGGACATCCGCCGGTCGGGCGTCGCCGTGGCTCCGGGATCAATCGAGGCCGTCTCCACCGGTGTCGCCGTGCCGGTGCGCGACG
>JAPSIU010000107.1 GCA_031178565.1 Leucobacter sp.
TCGTTGAGGATCCCTTTCGCCCGGTCCACCAGCTTCCGCGTCTCGAAGCGCTCGGCGAGGTCGGAGACCTCGCTCTCGAGGGCGACGATCTGCTGGAACCGCGAGAGGGCGATCTCGATCGCGGGAATCAGGTCGGCAGGGGTGAAGGGCTTCACCACGTAGGCGAGGGCGCCCGCCTCGCTCGCGCGTTCGACCAGCTCGCGCTGGCTGAAGGCCGTGAGCAGTACGACCGGGGCGATGTGATCCTTGTTGATGCGCTCGGCCGCGGAGATTCCGTCCAACTTGGGCATCTTGACGTCCATGACCACGAGGTCGGGTCGCAGCTCCTCCACGAGCCGCACAGCCTCCTCGCCATCGCCGGCCTCACCGACCACGTCGTAGCCGTTGTCGCGCAGGGTCTCGACGATGTCAAGGCGGATCAGGGACTCGTCTTCCGCGACGACGACGCGTCGCGGAGCGCTCGGTGCAGTGCTCTGGTCATTCACGCTTCAAGCTTACGATATCCAGTCCTGGGAACACCGCGGGCCGGAGCATGTTTCTGCGAAACTCCCCGGCGGGGTCGCTCAGGGCAGTGCGCAGGAGCAGTGCAGGGCCGGAAACCACAGGACCAGCAATCGCGAGACCAGAAATCACGGGACCAGGAATCGCGAGCCGGGGAATCGCGAGCCCGGGAACGGTGGCGCCCAGAATCATGCGGCGCGCGGAGTGGCGGTACGGCGCCCCTGTTCTTCCGCGACGGGTCTGAACACCACCCGCGACGGCGGACGGTCGGCAACCCTTCGGCCAAGTGGTGTGGTCCACTCGATATCCCCTCCGGAGGACTGCGTCATGCTCACGCCCGCGTGGTGTTTCATCATGTGGTGCCGTCGGCAGAGCACCGAGAGATTCTCGGTGGAGGTCGCTCCACCGAGCGCCGCATCGATGGTGTGATCGTTGTCGGCTCGGAACGGCACGACGGTGCAACCGGGGTACCGGCAGTGCTGGTCCCGCGCTCTGAGAAAGCGCCTGATCTCCTCGGATGGCCGATACCGGTCGACCCGGAGCACCTCGCCCGTCTCGGGGTGGCATCCGACACGATCCCAGCCGGTTGCGAGACTCATGAGGAGCCGGGTCGTCGCGGCATCGATCGGACCATACCCCGCAAGCATCGCCGGCGGACGCGGCGGACCCGGGTGTGGCGAATGCGGCCGGTGCGGCGAACGCGGCGGATGCGATAGATCCTGAGGATCCTGAGGTTCCGGCGACCCCTCAGCACCCCGCAACCCCTCCCGCTCCCGCAATCGCTCCCGCCCCCGCGACCCTTCCCGCCCAAGCGAACTCTGCGCGGCTTCTCCTCCCCTCGAGTCCCCCGCCAGCAGTCCCAACACGGGGACCACCACCTGGACCCTCGCATCGATGCGAGAGAACCCGATCTCCCCTCGTTCGTTGGATGGAGCACCGTTCAACAGCGTGTCCGCTGCGAGATCGGCCCGCAACTGGTCCACGGAGCGCGGTTGCGGGATCGCGGCGGAGTCACCGTCTTCGCGCTCGACACGGGCATCGGTACCGCGAGCGCCGGCACACGCAAGCGCCTCCTTCTGCGCGGCGACATCGGTCTTCTGCAGCTCGCGGGCCAGTCGACTCAAACGATCGTATGCCGCGTGGGCGGACACCGCATCTGTCACGAGGTGAAACTCGGCCATGCCGTCGGCGAGATCCGAGATCCACACCCGCCGCTCCTGGTGCGCGCGCTCGTGGCGCTGCTCGAAGGTGCGGCCCGCATGCTTCTCCGCGAGAATCTTCGCGAAACGCCGCGTGCGGTTCGGCGTCTCGGTCTCGGCGATCGCGAGCACCTCGGAGGTATATGCACCCCGCGACTCCGGGCGGTCGATGACTGCACCCGCGTCGACGATGGCCGTCGCCTGCCCGGCCTGGATCCGGCCGGCCGCGAGCGACGATCTCACTTCGGGGTAGTCCCGGCACAGTCGGCCCGCCTGATCGATCAGACGCTCCGCGGTCCGGTCGGCGATGCCGAGCGCAACCCCTACCTCCGCCGCGGCCGCGCGATACACCATCTCCGCGCTGCGGCTGTCAGAGGGGAATCGCCCGCGCTCCACCTCCGCGAGTCGATCCACCTCGGCCAGCAACGATGCTTTCCGCGCCTCCAGCGCGCGGATCTGCAGATCCACCCCGGACAGCGCGGACACCGCTGCGGCGAGCGAGCCGGTCTGCGGAGCGCCGGGAGGGAACGGGAAGGTGTTCATGCGACCAGTCTCGCTCGCACCACCGACATCAACGGCCCCGAATTCGACTGCGCGGATCCAAAGATCGGAACCGTTTCTTATTGAGAGACCTACAAAGAGAATCTGCACACGTCGGCCCTGCGTCGGCACCCGGAACATCGCCTGCGCTCCTCCTGCTATCATTCCCGGCATGGGAACTCTGTGCAGCGCGCGCCTGATGGGGCGCATGATGCTCGTTCGCGACCGCCGCGCCTGACGGCGCGCTCGTCGGTCCACGCACACGCGCGCCGTCTTCCGGGATACCCGCGCCCCGGACGCGCATCGGGTTCCATGCCCGCTTGACGCCTCTCGGGGCGCTCCGAAACTCTTCCCCTGGAGCGCTCACATGCGATCACCCTCACGTCATGGCGGACGCCATGAACTCGGCCAGAACTTCCTCACCCACCGTCCCACGATCGAGCGCATCGCGGCTCTCGCCGCCGAGGCCGACGGCCCGATCCTCGAGATCGGCGCCGGCGACGGCGCGCTCACCGTCGCGCTCTCGGCCCTCGGCCGCGAGCTCGTCGCGATCGACATCGACGAGCACCATGTTCGCTCGCTCGGCAGGCGCCTCCCCGGCGTCCGCGTCGAGCAGGCGGACGCCCTCCGGTATCCGCTGGACCGCCCCGTGCTCGTCGGCAACGTCCCCTATCACCTCACCACCCCGATCCTGCGGCGGATGCTGAGCGAGGACCGCTGGCGCAGCGCGATCCTGCTCACCCAGTGGGAGGTCGCACGGAAGCGGGCGGGAGTCGGCGGAAGCACGATGATGACCGCGCAGGCGGCTCCCTGGTACCGCTTCACGCTGCACGGCCGCGTCCTCGCGAGGCACTTCCGGCCGATGCCGAGCGTCGACGGAGGCATTCTCGGCATCGAGCGGCGCGAGTCACCGCTCGTCCCGGTAGCGCAGCGGCGCGCCTACGACCGATTCGTGCGACGGGTCTTCACCGGCAGCGGGCGCGGGCTCGCGGCGGTCGTCACGAGCGCCGGCGGCGTGCATCGAGGACGCGTGCACGACGCGCTCGCGGAGCTCCGGATCGGACGAAGCGCGCTCCCCCGCGATCTCGACGCGGAGCAGTGGGCCGGGCTCTGGTTGCGGCTGCGATAGGGTGGATCTGTTCCGATCGGCACGAATCGGAACAGGCCGGATTGGCGGAATTGGCAGACGCGGCGCACTCAAAATGCGTTGTCGAGAGACGTGCGGGTTCGAGTCCCGCATCCGGCACCTGTCCGAGCGCTCGGGTCGAGAGCTCCAATCGGAAGCCCGTGATCCGAGCGCCGGCTCTCGAAGCCCGGTCCCGAACCCTCGACCCCCGGTCCCGATCCCCCGCCTCCCCGATCCCGTTTCAGGCGAGACCGGAACGGAGGACGCGCCTGTGCGTGACCGCGGTTCCGAGCAGCCCGCCGACGAGGGCCGCGAGCAGCACGACCGACGCGAGAGCGCCGATGAGCGGGGGTTCGAGCACCGTGAGAAACGGGGTCACGGAGGAGAGGCTGAATACGGCGTACGAGAGGATCGCGGACGGCCTCGATCTGAAGCGCCCTGCGTACAGGATCGGCTCGACCGCGATCCCGAGCAGCACGACCATTCCCGCAGTGGGGAGCGGATCGCCGCCGAGGAGGCCGAGCAACGCGACGAGCACGGCGAACAGCGTCACCATGCCGATGTGCTCGACCCGGGTCAGGAACAGCATGAAGGTGATGCCGTTGACGGCGATCGCCACCGGGACCATCGGTGGCCAGACGGGCGCGACGATGTGGCCGAACGACTCGATCGCGAAGCCCACGACGGTGAAGATCACGGCGAGGGCGACCACGTGGCGCAGCTCGCGAGCGCTGAACAGCAGGGAGAGCCGCGGGGAGCCCGCGGTCATCGCGCAGCTTCCGCGATCAAGAGCCAGAATGTGTCTTCCCCCTGCCGCTCGGCCCGCAGTCCGGCCCGGTCCGCCTCGGCGATGACGAGAGCTCGGGCGGGATGGTGGTAGACGTGCTCGGTCGTATCCTCGACGAGCACGCGCTCGTCCTCCAGCGTCAGATAGCTCATCCGCCACCGCATTCGCTCATCATCGATCCGCCACCCCTCGGCGATTCCCCGGTACGTCAGCTCCCCGATCCGAGCCGCGGTGAATTCGAAGGGCTCGACGCGACCCGGGATCTCCGGTTCCTGCAGATCGATCAGCGCAGCGCCTCCCTCGGGAAGGCGGGCCGCGAGCTCGGCGAACACGGCGGCGCGCTCTCCCGCATCGAAGTGTCCGAGCACCCCGAGCAGGATCGCTCCGCCGATGTGCTGCGGCAGCGTCGCGGAGAAGAAATCCTCGGGGCGGATCGTGATCCGCTCGAACCAGTCGGGACGGGCCGTGACCCTCGCCAGCGAGAGAGCCCGCATGGAACGGCTCGGCTCCAGGGCGAAGACGGAGGCGCCCGGCACTTCGTCGAGCACCCAGGCGCTGTTCGCGCCGGACCCCGCGCCGACGTCGAGGATCGGTCCGACCGCCGGTCGCAGCAGCGGTCGCAGAGCGTCGAGCGCCTCGAGCTGAGCCGGGCGGTACGCGGCGTTGAAGAGATCGTACGCTCCCGAGGTCTCGGCATAACGGTCCATCCTCGTGCTCCTCGCTCTCGGGTCCCCATCACGTATGAGCATCAGTATACGCAAATGAGAATCGTTATCGCCGCTCTACGCGATCCCGATAACATATTCATATTGCAATTCATTTATGCATGTGATGGAATAGAAGCGTGAACGTGACATCGGGGCTGACAGAGACCGCGCAGCTGTTCAAAGTGCTCGGCAGCGAGTCGAGACTGTGGCTGCTGCAGCTCTTGGCCGAGTCCCCGAAGACGGTGGGAGACCTCGTGGAGGCGACCCGCATGTCGCAGCCGCTGGTATCCCAGCATCTGCGCACCCTCCGGCAGAGCGACCTCGTGATCGCGACGCGCACGGGCAAGGAAGTGAGCTACGAACTCGCGGATCTGCACGTGTGGCACGTGATCACCGACGCCCTCGAGCACGTCCGCGAACCCGCACCGACCGAGGTGCGGGACGACCATCACGAGAGGATTCAGGATCATGAGCACCGCTGAGACCCCCGCCAGCCACGCCGAGCACCCCGCGCACGAGCACGAGCACGGCGAGAACTGCGGCCACGAGACCGTCGAGCACGACGGTCACGTCGACTATCTGCACGACGGACACCGGCACGCCGAGCACGAGGGCCACTACGACGAGCACTGACCATCGCGAGGTCGGGTGGCGTTCGACATCGGACGCGGCGCCACTCGACCAAGCACCCTGAACGAGCCCTGACCGCGCACCCTGACCAATCGTGCGCCGTGTCCCGTCATGTCGTGCCATAACATATTGATAATGATTATCATGTCACGCTCGGCTCCGCGCACTCCGCCCACCCCGCCCACTCCCCAAACGGCGTCCGGACCGCGCCCGCGGACGAGCCGCAGAACATGACCCGCGTGCCCGTCATCGCGGTGACCGGCTACCTCGGCTCGGGAAAGACGAGCGTCGTCAATCACCTCCTGCGCCGACCCGGAGCGCGCCTGGGCGTGGTGGTGAACGATTTCGGCGAACTCAACGTGGACGCCGCGCTCGTCACCGGCCAGATCGACGAGGCTGCCGCCATCTCGGGCGGATGCCTGTGCTGCCTCCCCGACGCCGGAGGCCTCGACGAAGCGCTCGAGCATCTCGCGCACCCGCGCCTGCGACTGGACGCGGTCCTACTGGAGGCGAGCGGCGCCGCCGATCCGATCGCACTGGCCCGCCTCCTCCGCTTCAGCGGCGTCGAGCGGATCCGACCCGGCGGAGTGGTCGAGGTGATCGATGCGCTCGAGCACTTCCGCACCGTCGACGTCCGTCCCGAACCGCCCGCCCACTACCGAGCCGCGACGCTCGTCGTGCTCGCCAAGACCGATCTCATCGCGCCAGGGGATCGCGAGCAGACCGTCGGGCGCATCAGTGATCGCGTACGGCAGTGCAATCCGCACGCGCAGATCGTCACCGCGCGACACGGACGTCTCGATCCCGCGCTCGTGTTCGACACCGCCGCGGACGAGGACCCGGCCGATCAGCTTCCGATCGCCAGGCTCGCCCGCGAGGCCGCGATGGAGGCCGCTCGGGAGGTCCCGGGCGACCACGCCGAGGAGGATCACGAGCACGCCCGGGCGGCTTCGGTGCCGCTCCCCCGGACGGGGTCGCCGACGGCCCTGGTCGACCTGCTCGAGCGACCGCCCTCGGGATGCTATCGGCTGAAGGGTCGGATCCGCGTTCGCGGGCTCCGAGGCGATCGCGGCTACCTCGTCAACGTCGTCGGAACCGCGATCCACGTCGCCTCCCTGCCCGCACCCCCGGCAACCGGGGAGCTCGTCGCGATCGGCATGCACCTGGATCCGATCGACGCCGAGCAGCGCCTCCGCGCCGTCGCCCGGACGGGGTCCGAGCGCCCCGATACGGCCGGCTTGAAGCGACTGAGCCGCTACCGCCGACTGAGCGACTGAAGCGGCCGCGACAGAACAAGGGACCATCCCGGGCAGCAGCCGCGAGACGGCACTCCCAGCCGCGAGACGGCACTCCCAATCGATCACACCTTGCGCCCACTACTGGCAAATCTTATTATCTAAGCATGCGTGAAGATAACGGGAGATGCACATTCGGGCCGCAGAGCGAATACGCCGACTTCGCCGCGGAGGTGTTCTCGCTGCTGTCGGACGGTACGCGGGTGCGGATCATCCTGGCATTGGACGAGGGGGAGCTCTCGGTGAACCAGCTCGCGGAACTGGTGGGCAGGTCTCCGACCACGGTCTCGCAGCACCTGGCGAAGCTGCGGTGGGGCAAGATCGTGCGCGCCCGTC
The DNA here is from genome assembly GCA_031178565.1 of Leucobacter sp. Lineage (GTDB taxonomy): Bacteria > Actinomycetota > Actinomycetes > Actinomycetales > Microbacteriaceae > Leucobacter. The sequence continues at coordinate 7,122 of JAPSIU010000107.1, forward strand.
AGGAGGGCACTCGCGTCTTCTACAGCCTCATCGACGAGCACGCCAGAGCACTCGTCACTCACGCCGTCTTCCAGGCGGAGCACGTCGTCGACAGCATTCCCCCGCATCACCGCACCGCCCCGGGCGCACCCGTGCCGCCGGCGGACGAGACAGAGGAGCAGCGATGAACGTCGAGACCACCCCGCGCGTGGAGGAGCCCGCCACCCGGGCGGACGCAGCCGGCCTGCTGAGTCGGATCGACCGCGGCGATCTGCTGCGAACGCTCTTCGTCGGCGCCTGCGCCGTCGCGGTCGCCTTCGGGCTCACCGCCCCCTGGCCGACCGTTCCGCTCGTCGCCGTCGCGGGCCTCCTCGTCGGGTGCTGGCCGATCATGGTCGAGGCCTGGGAGGACGTGCGCCACCGCCGGATGAGCATGGAGCTCTCGATGCTCATCGCGATCGCCGCCGCGGCCGCGATCGGAGAGTGGACGACGTCGCTGGTGATCACCGCTTTTGTGCTCGCCGCGGAGATCCTCGAGGACCTCTCGATGGATCGCGGCCGCGACGCACTGACCGACCTCATGGCTTTCCTGCCCGAAACGGTTCAGCTGCGCGAGGGCGACGCGGTCGTCACCGCCCCTCTGGATTCGGTGACTCCCGGGCAGATCGTGGTGGTCGGACCCGGCGGGCGGATCCCGGTCGACGGGACGCTCGTGGCGGGCGAGTCCACGGTGGACCAGTCGCGCATCACGGGCGAGTCGCTCCCGGTCGACGTCGGCGTGGGCGACGAGGTGTTCGCGGGCTCGATCAACCAGGTGGGCGCGATCGAGATGCGCGCCGGACGCGTCGGGGCCGACTCGTCGTACGGACGCATCGTCGAGGCCGTGCGGCAGGCCCAGTCATCGGAGCCGCCCGTGCAGCGCCTGGCCGACCGACTCGCCGCGTACCTCGTCTACCTCGCCCTCGCCGGGGCCGCGATCACCTACATCGTCACGCGGGACCTCACAGCGACGATCTCCGTGGTCGTCGTCGCCGGAGCGTGCGGCATCGCCGCGGGCACTCCCCTGGCCGTGCTGGCCGCGATCGCCCGGATCGCGCGATCGGGCGCGTTCGTCAAGGACGGCGCGCACCTGGAAGCGCTCTCGACCGTCGACACCGTCGTGTTCGACAAGACCGGCACGCTCACCACGGGTGCGCCCGCGGTGACGGGCGTCCACCCCGCGGCCGGCGTCTCGGCCGAGGACCTCCTCGCCGCCGCCGCAGCCGCGGAGTCCTACTCCGAGCACCCCCTCGGACAGGCGGTCCTCGCCCACGCCCGCGCCGAGGGCGTGTCGATCGCGACGCCGGAGTCCTTCGACTACCAGCCCGGTCTCGGCATCACGGCGACCGTCGGGGGTCGCGTGGTGGCGGCGGGCAACACCGCCCTCGTGCCCGGCGCCCCGGCCCGGATCGAGGCCCAGGGCATCGCCACGGCGGTGCACGTGAGCATCGACGGCGACTACGCGGGCACGATCCTGCTCGCCGATACGATCCGCGATTCCGCCCGTGCCGCGGTCGCCGAGCTGCATCGCCGAGGCCTGCGCACCCTGATGATCACGGGCGATCAGGAGATCACCGCTCGTGCGGTGGCGGCCGAACTCGGGATCGACGACGTGCGCGCCGGGCTCCTGCCCGACGAGAAGCTGACGGCGATCGACGCCGAACGCGCCGCGGGCCGCAGGCTGGCGATGGTCGGGGACGGCGTCACCGACGCCCCCGCTCGTGCCAGTGCGGGGGCTC
>JAPSIU010000449.1 GCA_031178565.1 Leucobacter sp.
GCGAGCTCGCGGAGGCCGCGGGCGAGGGTCTGCGAGCCCGCGGTTGCCGGTCCGCTTTCGCGCGGTGATGGAGTCATGGGGTCCATTCTTCCCGATCGGAGTGACATCATGTTGTGCGAACGCGCGCCGCGGTTTATCCTGAGTGTGCGATATTCAAACTTCGTGTTCAATTATAGAACAATACCGTGCGAGGCTGAGGCCGGTCACAGTGCAGTGAGGAGAAACAGTGCAGTTCCACCACCACGGATACGTCTCCACCGATCCGCGCGTCCAGCCGGCAGCGGGCGTCGGTCTCGACCGCCCGGAGGAACTCCCCGAGGAGATCGATGTCCTGATCGTGGGATCCGGTCCGGCCGGGATCGCGGCGCACGCCCAGCTCGCGCAGTTCCCGAACGTGGTCACCCGCACGGTCGACCGCCGCGACGGGCGCCTCGTGCTGGGGCAGGCCGACGGCATTCAGGCCCGCAGCGTCGAGACCTTCCAGGCCTTCGGGTTCGCCGAGGAGATCATCAAGGAGGCGTACCGGATCACCGAGACCGCGTTCTGGAACCCCGATCCCGAGAACCCGCGCAACATCGTGCGCACGGGCTTCACCCCGGACGATCCCCACGGCATCAGCGAATTCCCGCACCTCATCGTCAACCAGGCGCGCGTCATCGACTACTTCGCCGAGTACGCCCGCCGCGCTCCGGCGCGGGGAGACATCGACTACGGCTACGAGTTCGTGAGCCTCGAGGTCGGCGAGGGCGAGTACCCCGTCGCGGTGACCCTGCGCCGGGTCTCCGGATACGACGGGGCCGGGATCAATACCGTCGGACCCGCGGATCCAGGCGAGGGCGAGACCCGCGTCGTGCGTGCGAAGTACGTGATCGGAGCCGACGGCGCCCGCTCGAGCGTGCGCCGGTCGATCGGCGGCTCGCTGCAGGGTGGCGCCTCGATGCACGCCTGGGGGGTCATGGACGTGCTTCCGAGCACCGATTTCCCCGACATCCGCAAGAAGTGCATCATCAACTCCGAAGCGGGCAGCATCCTCCACATTCCGCGAGAGGGGAACCATCTCTGCCGTATCTACGTCGACCTCGGCGAGACGGACGAGCAGGACCGCGGCAAGGTGCGCGAGACCCCGCTCGAGGAGGTCATCGCGCAGGCCAACGCGATCCTGCATCCGTACACTCTCGAGGTGCGCGACGTGCCCTGGCACAGCGTCTACGAGGTGGCGCATCGCCTCACGGACCGCTTCGACGACGCCGCCACGTCGCCCGACGGCAAGCCCCGCGTCTTCCTGATGGGCGACGCCTGCCACACCCACAGCGCCAAGGCCGGCCAGGGGATGAACGTCTCGATGCAGGACGGCTGGAACCTGGCGTGGAAGCTCGGGTACGTGCTCGAGGGTCGCAGCCCGGAGTCGCTGCTCAAGACGTACTCCGACGAGCGCCGGGTCACCGCGAAGAACCTCATCGACTTCGACCGCGAGTGGTCGACCCTCATGGCCAAGAAGCCGGAGGAGTTCGACTCGCCCTCGCAGCTGCGCGATTTCTACGTGCGGACCGCCGAGTTCCCCGCGGGATTCATGACCGAGTACACGGACTCGATGCTGACCGGCACGGGGGAGCACCAGGAACTGGCGTCCGGCTTCCCGCTCGGGAAGCGCTTCAAATCGGTTATGACGACCCGCGTCGCCGACGCCGTGGATATCCACATCGGCCACCACCACCGGGCGGACGGTCGCTTCCGCGTCTACGCCTTCGCCGACGCCTCGGGCGAGCAGCTCGACCGCTGGGCCGAGTGGATGGTCTCCTCGGCCGAGTCGCCCGTGCGACGGTTCACGCCTCCCGGGGCGGACATCGACACGGTTCTCGACGTGAAAGCGGTGTATCAGCAGGAGCATCACGACGTCGACATCTCGAAGGCGCCGAGGCTCTTCCTGCCGCTGTCGGGCCCGTTCCAGCTCGTGGACTACGAGAAGATCTACGCGGCGAAGCCCGGCGAGGACATCTTCGACCTGCGCGGCATCTCGCGCGAGGGTGCGGTGGTAATCGTGCGTCCGGATCACTACGTGTCGGCGATCCTGCCGCTCTCGGCACCGGAGGCGGTCGGCGCGTTCTTCGAGCCGCTCCTCCTCGAGAGGTCGTGAGGAATACGGCGCTCGAGCGAGATGGAGGGGCGGCGGATCACCTGATACCCCGCCCCACCCC
>JAPSIU010000450.1 GCA_031178565.1 Leucobacter sp.
CGACGCAGGGCGAGCCGTTGATCCCGATCTACATCTTCTACTCGATGTTCGGCTTCCAGCGCACGGGCGACGCGTTCTGGGCCGCCGGGGATCAGATGACTCGCGGGTTCATCATCGGCGCGACGGCCGGGCGCACCACGCTCACCGGAGAGGGTCTGCAGCACGCCGACGGGCACTCGCTGGTGCTCGCCTCGACCAACCCCGCGGTCGTCTCCTACGATCCGGCGTACGGCTATGAGATCGGACACATCGTGCGCTCGGGCATCGAGCGGATGTACGGGGGAACGCACCCGGATCCCAACGTCATGTACTACCTCACGGTCTACAACGAGCCGATCGTGCATCCCGCCGAGCCCGAGGGCGCGGACGTGGAGGGCATCGTCCGGGGCATCCACCGCGTGAGCCCGGCCGGCCAGGGATCGCACCGGGCGCAGATCCTCGCCTCGGGCGTCGCCGTGCCGTGGGCGATCGAGGCGCAGGAGCTCCTCGCGCGCGACTGGGACGTCGCGGCCGACGTGTGGAGCGTGACCAGCTGGTCCGAGCTGAATCGCGACGGCGTCGCCGCCGAGGATCACAACTTCCGCCGATTCGAAGAGCCCGCGCGCGTGCCGTATCTCACGCAGAAGCTCGCCGATGCAGAGGGGCCGGTCGTCGCGGTGAGCGACTGGTCGACTCAGGTTCCCGAGCAGATCCGTCCCTTCGTGCCCGGCGACTACTCCGTGCTCGGCGCGGACGGCTTCGGGTTCTCGGATACCCGCGCCGCCGCGCGCCGCTACTTCGGCATCGACCGGGAGTCGGTCGTGGTCAAGGTGCTGCAGCGGCTCGCCGTTCAGGGCTCCGTCGACGCCGACGCTCCGCGCCGGGCCGCGGAGCGGTACCGTCTCGACGACGTCAACGCCGGCACCACCGGCGGCGCGGGCGGGGACGCATAGCGTGACCGGAGCAGAGGCGTAGGCGGCCCGGCGCAGATGGATCGCACGAAAGAGCAGGAGCTCGCCTGGCTCCGCACGATCACGGGCGAGCTCTCGACCCAGACGATCATGCGTCTCGACGACACGCTGCCCTGGTACGGAGACATGCCGCCGAGCCGCCGGTCGGCGGTCGGCCTCGTCGCGCAGACGGGTATCAGCTCGTTCATCCAGTGGTACGAGGATCCCTCCTCGACGCCGTGGATCGCGTCCGACGTGTTCGGTGCGGCTCCGCGTGAGCTGCTGCGCTCGATCAGCCTGCAGGAGACCCTGCAGTTGATCCGCGTGGTCGTATCGGTGGTGGAGGATCGTGTGGCGCCGCGCAGCGAGGCGCTGCGCGAGGCCGTGCTGCACTACTCCCGCGATGTCGCCTTCGCCGCGGCGGACGTCTACGCCAGGGCGGCGGAGGCCCGCGGGCTCTGGGACGCGCGCCTGGAGGCCCTCGTGGTGGATTCGATCCTCACGGGTGAATCGGATGACGAGCTGCCCAGCCGGATCGCGGCGCTCGGCTGGCACGGCGACGGCGAGGCCGCGGTCCTCGTGGGCACGGCGGAGCGGTTCGTGGACGTGGATCAGCTGCGCCGCTCGGCGCGACACGCCGGAGCCGACGTGCTCATCGGGCTGCAGGGCACGCGACTCGTCCTCGTCCTCGGCCGCATGGAGGCGGCGCCGAAGGACCCCCACTCCCCGCAACCCGAACCGCTCACGTTCCTCGAGATCGCGCAGCGTCTCGCCGATGGATTCTCGGAGGGCCCGCTCGTCCTCGGACCCACCGTCGAGAACCTCGTCAACGCGTCGCGGAGCGCTCGCGCCGCCCTCGCGGGGGTCGCCGTCGCGAGGTCCTGGCGCAATGCGCCGCGGCCCGTGCTCGCCGACGACCTGCTCCCCGAGCGGGCGCTCGCGGGAGACGGGCTGGCGCGTCGCACGCTCATCGAGCAGATCTACGAACCGCTGCGCGCGCACTCGGGCGAGCTGCTCGAGACCCTCTGGTGCTATCTCGACAACGGCCGCTCGCTCGAGGCGACGGCCCGTGAGCTCTTCGTGCACCCGAATACGGTCCGCTATCGCCTGAAGAAGGTCTCCGACGTGATCGGCTGGAACGCCACCGGCGCTCGGGAGGCGCTCATCCTCCAGTCCGCGCTCATCGCGGGATCCATCGCCCAGCACGGCGGAAGACGCGCCGCATCGTCCAAGAAATGATGGGGTTCCACAATCCTCTTCCACATT
>JAPSIU010000108.1 GCA_031178565.1 Leucobacter sp.
CGCATCGATGGCGTAACTCAGCGGCAGCCAATCGGAGATCGCCGTCAGCACGTCCGGCATCCGGTCCCGCGGCATGAACAGTCCGCCGAGGATGATCTGCGGGAACACGACCACGGGCATGAACTGCACCGCCTGGAACTCGGTGCGCGCGAAGGCGCTCGCGAGCAGGCCGAGCGCCGTGCCGAGCAGCGCGTCGAGCACGGCGACCAGACCCAGTTGCCACAGGGGCCCGTCGACCGCGAGGCCGCACACGAGCACGGCGAACGCGACCGTCACGGTCGCCTGCAGCACCGCCATCAGGCCGAACGCGAGCCCGTACCCGACGATGAAATCGCCCCGGCCGAGCGGCGTCGTCATGAGGCGCTCGAGAGTACCGGAGCGGCGCTCCCGCAGGGTCGTCACCGAGGTGATGAGGAACATCACGATGAACGGGAAGAGCGCGAGGATCGGTCCCCCATAGCGGTCGAACACCCCCTCCTGGTCGCTGAAGAGCCAGGAGAAGAGCCCGACCAGCAGACTCGGCGCGACGAGCATGAGCGCGATCGAGCGCGGGTCGTGCGCGAGTTGGCGCAGCACGCGGCCGGCGACGGCCGCGGTCCGGATCGGGGTCATCGCGCCTCACCTCCACCGGCATGCCGCCCGCCGTGCGGCGCGGGGTGCTCGCCCCGGGCCTCGATCATCGCGAGGAACGCCGCCTCGGGATCGGTCGTCCCGGTCTCGGCGAGGAGCCGACTCGGGGTCGTGTCGGCCACGATCACGCCATCGCGGAGCAGCAGCAGCCGGTCGCAGCGCAGCGCCTCGTCCATGACGTGGCTGCTCACGATCAGAGCGGCGCCGCCCCGGGCAAGGCGCGCGAAGAGGCCCCACAGCTCGGCGCGGAGCACGGGATCGAGGCCCACCGTCGGTTCGTCGAGCACGATCAGCTCCGGCGAACCGAGCAGCGCGACGGCGAGCGACACGCGGTTGCGCTGCCCTCCGCTGAGCGATTCCACGCGCCGCCCGGCCTCGGACGCGAGGCCGACGAGATCCATCACCCGCTCTGCATCCTCGCGCGGAGCCCCGAGCGCCCGGGCGAAGAAGCGGAGGTTCTGCGCGACGGTGAGGTCGTCGTAGACGGAGGCCGCCTGCGTCGCGTAGGAGACGCGCCGGCGCAGCGCACGCGATCCCGCGGGAAGGCCGAGTACGCGCACGTCGCCCCGGACCCCGGCCTGCGCCCCCACGAGGGCGCGCAGCAGCGTCGTCTTGCCGCATCCCGACGGCCCGAGCACGCCGGTGACCCGACCCGCGGCGACCTCGAGATCGAGCCCCTCGAATACCGGGCGGCCTCCGCGCCGCACGTGCAGCCCGGACACCTCCACGGCAACCTCACTCATCATGTAATGAATGTATGTCGCGGCGGCGCGGATGTCAGCATCCCCGCGAGCTGCGCGGCGACCGGATCGGCCCGGAGCTCGGCGTCGGGCACGGGGATCCCGGCGCCGGCGCACATCGCCGGGTGGGAGAATGGTCCGCATGGCAGAACACGCGAACCCCAGCTCCGCTCCCCTCGCAGTCGGAGACGAGGTCGAGCTCGAGATCACCGGCATCGCCCACGGCGGGGTCAGCATCGCGCGACACGAGGGCAGGGTCGTCTTCGTGGCCGACGCGATTCCCGGCGAACGCGTGCGCGCCCGGGTGACCGAGGCTCGGAAGAAGTCGTTCGCGCGCGCAGCCGCGACGGAGGTGCTCGACGCCTCATCGGATCGGCGCGAGCACTTCTGGACCGAGGCCGCGCTGGATCGGGACCCCGAGGATCGGGCGGGGGGCGCCGAGTTCGGGCACATCGCCCTCGAGCGGCAGCGCGCGCTCAAGGCGGAGGTGCTCACCGACGCGATGCGACGCTTCGGCGGCGTCGAGTTCGCGGCGGAGGAGGGCGACGACCTCGAGGGCGCGCTCGCCGACCTGGTGGAGCCGGCACCGGGCGACGAGGAAGCGAACGGCCTCGGCTACCGCACTCGCGTGCGCCTGCACGTCGATCCCGAGACGGGCGTCGTCGGCCCCTACGCCGCGCGCAGCCGGCGTGTGGTCCCGGTGGCCTCGCTGCCCCTCGCGACCGAGGGCGTCAACCGGATCGCCCCCCTCGCCGATCCCGTGCCCGGCGCTCGGACGGTCGACCTCATCGATCCCTCCGAAGACGATCCGCGCATGCTCATCACCGCTCTCGGCGAGAAGAAGCGGGCGGGTGAGAACGACGCGATCCGCGAGCTCGTCGAGGATCGCGGCTTCCTCGTACGCGCCGGAGGTTTCTGGCAGGTGCACCGGGAGGCGCCCGCGATCCTGTTCACCGCGGTGCGCGACGCGATCGACGGGCTGCTCGAGGACGGACGCTTCGATCCCGCGGCCGCGAACCTCGATCTCTACGGCGGCGCCGGTCTGCTCGCGGCCGCGATGGCGGAGGCCGCGGGTCCGGGGCTGAAGGTCACAACCGTCGAGGCCGACGCCGGAGCCACGGACGACGCGGCGGAGAACCTCTCGCAGCTCGTGGGAGCGCTCGCGGTCACGGCCCGCGTGGATCGGCACCTCGCGGATCTCCTCAGGGCGTCGGGGCCGGTGCGAGACCGGGTCGGCCGCGGAACGGTGGTGCTGGATCCGCCGCGATCGGGCGCGGGCGGGGACGTCATCGCGCAGCTTGCCGAGCTCTCCCCGGCGAACGTCGTCTACGTGGCGTGCGATCCGGTCGCGCTCGCCCGCGACACGAAGTCGCTTCGGGAGGCCGGCTACGACCTGACAGGGCTCCGCGCCTTCGACATCTTCCCGCACACGCACCACTTCGAGTCCCTCGCGGTGTTCCAGCGCGACTGAGCCCGACTGAACGGGCGGGCCGCGCGTTCAGCGGAGCACGAAGCCCGGCACCAGGGTGTCCTGGGGGTCCACGACGAAGGAGTGGCTCCCGGTCTCGTGCGCGGTGCCGGCGACCACCGGAACGACCGCCTCGTAGCCGCCCACCTCCAGCGTCTCCGCCACCCGGCCGAGGAATCGGGATCCGACGATCGAGTCGTGCGTCAGCACTCCCCCGGGCCGCAGCACCCCCTGCGCGGCGAGCATCGCGATCCGGGAGCAGGTCCCGGATCCGCAGGGCGAGCGGTCGACCTGGCCGTCGGCGAAGATCGTGACATTGCGCTGGTGCGGATTGCCCGCTCCGTCCGATCCGAGGTCGTCGTAGAGGATGGTGCCGTAGATCCCGCTCAGGCGGTCGTCGAAGGGGTGCTTCGCGTATGCCGTGTCGTTGAGCAGCCACTTGATCTCGCGGCCGACCGCGATGAGGTCGGTCACGTGCTCCGGGACGACCTCGAGGCCCAGGTCCCGCGCCCGCACGTGGGCGTAGACGGCCCCGCCGAAGCCGATGTCGGCGCGCACGGTTCCGCGCGACGTCCGCACCTCGACGCCCTCCGCGAGCGCGTAGCTCGGCACGTTCACGAACTCGATCTCCGAGATCTCACCCGTCTCGCCGTCCGTGCGGACCCGCGCGGTGACGCGCCCGGACGGCACGTCGACCCGGACATCGGTCACGCCGGACGGGTCCCGCTCGACGAGCCCCGTCTCGACGGCCCACGCTCCGAGAGCGATGGTGCCGTGCCCGCACGCCGTCGAGAAGCCGTCCTTGTGCCAGAACAGCACCCCGAAGTGGGCTCCCTCGTCGTCGGGCGGAGTGATGAAGCCCCCGTACATGTCGGCGTGACCGCGCGGTTCGAAGCACAGGAGCCGGCGCAGACCGTCCGCCGAGTCGTCCCCGATGGCCCGCACGCGACGATCCGGGACGTCGTGCCCGGGAAGCGGGACGGGCGGATCGGGCACGATGCGGAACGGCTCCCCGCCCGTGTGGTAGTCGGTCGTCGAGACGATGGGGCGATTCCCGGCCATGGATCACCTTTCTGCACTGCATCGGCGCACTCCGGCGCGCGCGTCTCCTCCGTCGGACGGGAGTAGACGTAATCTACCGGAGCGCGCGGCGCACCCGCACCACGCCGCGCATCTCGGGGTGGATCGAGCAGAGGTAAGGGAACTCGCCCTCCTCTGCGAAGAGGTGCGTGTAGCTCCCCTCGCGCATGAGCTCGCTCACGAACCTGCGATCCTCGGAGACGACGTCGTGCTCGGCCGGTCCCTCGAACTCCCAGCGCACGGCTTCGCCCGGCGCGATCTCGACCTCGGGCGGATCGTAGGCATTGTCGTACGCGCGCACGGTCGCCGCGACCGGTGCGTCCTCGTCGGAGAGCACCGGTTCGGGTGCGCCCGGCGCGCAGCCCGCGACGCCCGCCGTCGCGCCGAGGCCGAGCAGCCCGAGCACGCCTCCGATCGCGTCGCGACGCGAGATCCCGTTGCGCATGGGCGCCGCCGGATCAGTGCCGGTGCAGGGCTCGAGCGGCGTCGGTGATCGCCCCCGTCATCGACGGGTAGACCGCGAACGCCGAGGCGACCTGGTCGACCGTGAGCCGGTGCTCGACGGCGAGCGCGAGCGGGAAGATGAGCTCGCTCGCGCGGTGCGCGACGATCACCCCGCCGACCACGGTGCCCGAGGCCTTCCACGCGAACAGCTTCACGAAGCCGTCGGTGAACCCGATCATCTTCGCGCGGGGGTTCACGCTGAGCGGGATCGTGTGCTCGATCGCCTTCGCCACGTCGGTGGCCTCGGCCAGGCTGTGCGCGTTCCAGCCGACCGTCGCGATCTCGGGGTAGGTGAACACGTTCGCCGCCACGTTGCGCAGATCGATCGGACGCACGAAGTCGCCGAGCGCGTGCATGATCGCCGTGCGGCCCTGCATGGCGGCCACCGAGGCGAGCGGATAGAAGTCGGTGCAGTCGCCCGCGGCGTAGATCGAGGGGACCGCGGTGCGAGCGACCTTGTTGACGCGGATGTGGCCGCTCTCGGTGAGTGCGACGCCCGCCTTCTCGAGGCCGAGGTCGGTCGTGTTCGGGATCGATCCGACGGCCATGAGGCAGTGGGATCCCTCGACCGTGCGGCCGTCCTCGAGGGTGACGAGGACGCCGTTCTCCGTGCGCTGCACCGACTCGGCGCGGGACTTCGACATGACGTGCATGCCGAGCCGGGTGAACTCGCGCTCGATGACCGCGGCCGCGTCGGGATCCTCGCCCGGCAGCACCTGCTCGCGGCTCGACACGAGGGTGACCTCCGCGCCGAGGGTGCGATAGGCGTTCGCGAACTCGGCGCCCGTCACGCCCGAGCCGACGACCACGAGGTGCTCGGGAATCGCCGGGAGGTCGTACAGCTGCTTCCAGGTGAGGATCCGCTCGCCGTCGGGCTTCGCCGAGTCGAGCTCGCGGGGACTCGCGCCGACCGAGACCACGATGGTGTCGGCCTCGATGCGGTCGAAGTCGGTCCCCTCGTTGCCCGCGGCGGTCGAGACGAGCACGGCGTTGGGGCCGTCGAGACGCCCCTCGCCCTGCACGATCCGCACGCCGGCGTCCTCGAGGCTGCGGAGCATGTCGACCGACTGCGCTCCCGCCATCGCGAGCAGTCGCTTGTTCACCGCGGCGAGGTTGACGGCGATCTCGGGGCGCACCGGCTTGCCGTCTCCTCCGGGAACGAAGGCCTGCACCCCGAGCCTGCCGGAGTCCCTCACGGCCTGCACGGCGCCCGCGGTCGCGATGAGGCTCTTCGAGGGCACCACGTCGGTGAGAACGGCTGCACCGCCGACCCCCGCGCGCTCGATCAGCGTGACCTCGGCTCCGAGCTGGGCACCCGCGAGCGCCGCCTCGTATCCGCCCGGTCCGCCGCCGAGAACCGCGATCCGGTGCTTCCGTTCATACGCTTTCGCCATGGACTCAGTCTAGGGTCTGCGCAGCGCGGCGGGGACCCCGCGGAAGCCGGGAAGCCGGTGGGCTACGCGCAGCCCCGCTCGCATCCGCTCTCGCAGAATCCGGGCCACCGCTTCTTGAGCCTGCGGTCGAGTGCGAGCCAGTAGCTCTCCATGACGGCGCTTGTGCGGGCCCCCATCCACAGCTGGAAGTCGCGGCCGGTTCCGCTCTCGGCCCAGAGCCACTCGTCGAACCACGCGTCGACGGCGTTCGCGAGCGCGTCTCCGCGGGATCCCGATGCGGTGCCGGCCGATTCCTCGGGGGGCGCGACGAGCCACGTCGCCGAAACTCCCGGCGGGCAGGGCAGCGATTCGATCCGGGCGCTGTCCGACGCCTCGACGAAGACCTGCCCGTACGCCGTCTCGGGGAGCTGGCCCAGCCACTCCCGGATCTCGTCGAGATCATCGGCGTCGCCGGCGGCGAGCACGCAGTCGATCCCGTCGGGGTCGAGGACCGCCACGGGATCGGAGTGCTCTGGTTCGAATGGGTTCACGATCATCAGTTTAGGGCATCCTAACATTCATCGGTTGATCTCTCGGCAGATGGTCAGCATGGGCGAGCGCGGGCCGGCACGGCTCGGGCAGATGTGCATGTGCCGCGAGCGGCATCTGCGACGGCTTATGATCGACCATCAAGGGGTCTCGCACGCCGTCTCGGCTTCGGAGGACAACGACGTTGGAAGGACAGCCGTCAATGACGAAGAACGCATCCGCTCCCGGCACGCTCGACTCGGGAGCGGCGTCCGCCGTCCTCGACTCCCGCGGCGCCGCGTCCGCCGGCAGCGCTCCCCCGGTGGCGCTCGAGCGGGATCCGGGGATGCCTTCGAGCACCTGGCGACTGCGCAGCGACGCGTGGGAGTACCTGCGCTTCGCGGTGAAGCGGCTCGCGCTCGGCAGCGACGACACCGAGGCGCTGGCCGCCGACAGCGAGATCTACCGCTCGCTGCGGGCGCTCGAGACCATCGAGATGTACTGGGCCGGCTTCGGGCAGCGCTACGTGGGATCGATCGGGGAACTGCTCGAGGCGGGCGACTACGGCACGGCCCTCGACCGCATCGGGCGGGTGGTGAACCGGCTGCGCGGCGACACCGTTCCCGACGAGCCGCGAGACGAGCACCTCGATGAGCAGGAGCGCGCGGAGGCCGCGCCGGTCGCGGATCCGCGGCCCCGGTTCGAGGTGCTCGTCATCGACGAGACCACCGCGGCCGACCGCGACACCATGCGCGCCGAGGGGCTGCGCCTGCGGGGCCCTGCGGACGCCTTCGTCTACGAGTTCGTGATCGTGCCGTCGGCGGACGACGCCGTGGCCGCGGTGCTCACCAACCCGAACATCCTCGCCTGCGTCGTGCGCCCCGGCTTCAGCGACCGGACGCGACAGAGCCTCGGCCGCGATCTGCGCGACACGATCCGCCTCGCCAGAGCCGAGGTCGGCAGCGGCTCGGCGTCGTCGCGCAGCTCGCTCGCCTCGGTGCAGCGCGTGCTCCGCCTCGCGGACACCCTCAGCGCGATCCGGCCCGAACTCGACCTCTACCTCATGGCGGGCGCGCACATCGAGGAGCTCGCGGGAGCCCTGACCCGCCGCTTCCGCCGGGTCTTCCGCCGCGAGGATCAGCTCGAGCTCCACCTCACCCTGCTGCGCCGCATCTCGCACCTCTACGACACTCCTTTCTTCACGGCGATCCAGGATCACGCCCGGCGCCCCGTGGGAGTGTTCCACGCGCTCCCCGTCGCCCGCGGCGGTTCGGTCGTGAGCTCGAAGTGGATCACCGACCTCGCCGACTTCTACGGCCTCAACCTGCTGCTCGCCGAGACCTCCGCGACCTCCGGCGGGCTCGACTCCCTGCTCGCGCCGGTCGGCACGATCAAGAAGGCGCAGGATCTCGCCGCCCGCGCGTACGGCGCCAAGCACACCTTCTTCGTCACCAACGGCACCTCGACCGCGAACAAGATCGTGCACCAGGCGCTCGTCTCCCCGAACGACGTCGTCATGGTGGACCGCAACTGCCACAAATCGCACCACCACGCCGTCATGCTCACCGGCGCCCGCCCCGCCTACCTCGAGGCGTACCCCCTCAACGACTTCGCCTTCTACGGCGCCGTGCCGCTGAACCGCATCAAGCAGCTCCTCCTCGACTACCGCGCGGCGGGACGCCTCGACGAGGTGCGCATGATCACCCTCACGAACTGCACCTTCGACGGCATCGTCTACGATCCGGAGCGCGTGATGGCCGAGTGCCTCGCCATCAAACCCGACCTCGTGTTCCTGTGGGACGAGGCCTGGTTCGCATTCGCGGCCTTCCACCCCGTCACCCGCCGCCGCACCGCGATGGCCGCCGCGAAACGCCTCGAGGAGCGCCTCAAGACCTCGGCGCACGCCGCCGCCCACCGCGCCCAGCAGGAGCGCCTCTTCGACGCCGAGGGACGGCCCGCTCCCGACGAGGCCTGGCTGAACGAGCGGCTCATCCCCGCTTCCGACGCGCGGATCCGCGTCTACGCGACCCAGTCCACCCACAAGACGCTCACCGCACTCAGGCAGGGCTCGATGATCCACGTCTACGACCAGGACTGGGTGCGCGAGGCGGAGGAGCCGTTCCACGAGGCGTACATGACGCACACCTCCACCTCGCCGAACTACCAGATCCTCTCCTCACTCGACATCGGCCGTCGGCAGGTGGAGCTCGAGGGCTTCGAACTCGTGCAGCGCCAGCTCGACCTCGCGACGAGCCTCTCGCAGGCGATCGCGCGCCACCCGCTGCTGCGCCGCACCTTCCGCGTGCTCACTGCCCACGACCTCATCCCGTCGCAGCATCGGGAGACCGGACGCCCCATGCCGCTGCGCGACGGCCTCTCGACGATGTGGAGCGCCTGGGCGGCCGACGAGTTCGTCGTGGACCCGAGCCGGATCACGATCGAGATCAGCCGCACCGGCGTCGACGGCGACACGTTCAAGCACGAGCACCTCATGGACCGGTACGGCATCCAGG
>JAPSIU010000451.1 GCA_031178565.1 Leucobacter sp.
CTCGAGGACACTCTGACACGGGAGCGCGTCCTGCGTGATCGCTTTCGCACGCACCCGGAGGACGCCGCTCGCTACGAACAGGCGAAGATCGCAGCCGCTGCTCAGGACCGAAAATCCTACAGCGAGGCGAAAACCCGGGTGATCCAGGAGATCGTGGATGCGGCGCGCAGAGAGCGCGGCCTCGCACCGGTGCCGGTGTACGACAAGTGACGAGGCTGATGCCGCCCGCTGCGGGAGCGTCCGGCACGACGAAGCCCGCCGTCTGCGGAGGGACGACGGGCTTCGCTCGAAAAGAACGTGTGCCTCAGGTCAGCCGATGAAGGCTTCGAGGTCCTTCTCGAGGGCGAACTTCGGCTTGGCGCCGATGATGGTCGTCTTGACCTCACCGCCCTGGAACACCTTCATCGCGGGGATCGAGGTGATCTGGTACTTCATCGCGAGTTCGGGGTTCTCGTCGACGTTGAGCTTGAGGATCGTGATCTTCTCGGGGTGCTCCGACTGGATCTCGTCGAGAACGGGGGAGACCATGCGACAGGGGCCGCACCATTCCGCCCAGAAGTCGACCAGAACGGTACCTTCGGCCTGCAGCACGTCCTGCTGCCAGGTCGCCTGGGTCGTGGCCTTTGCACTCATCAGAAACTCTCCTTGATCGTAGGAATCACCAGCTACAACAGCGGGTGACCGAAAACTGTTCCCGACGGCTCAGGCGACGATGATCTCAGCCGCCTCGGCAGCGGGGACCTCCACCGAGACGTCGTCGAGGTCGGCGAGGAAGTGCTCGGCGTCGAGGGCTGCCACCGTCCCGGAGCCTGCGGCGGTGATCGCCTGCCGGTAGGTGGGGTCGATGACGTCGCCTGCAGCGAAGACACCGGGAACCGAGGTCACCGACGAGCGGCCGTCTACCCAGATCGTGCCCTCCGGAGTGAGCTTGAGCTTGTCGTGCACGAGGTGGGTGCGCGGGTCGTTGCCGATCGCGACGAACAGTCCGTCCAGCGGCAGTTCGCTGAGCGAACCGTCCACCGTCGAGCGCAGCTTCACGCCGTTGACGGCATCCGCACCGAGGATCTCGGCGACCTCGGTGTTCCAGATGAACTCGATCTTCTCGTTCGCGAACGCCCGCTCCTGCATGATCTTCGATGCGCGCAGGGAATCCTTGCGGTGGATGACGTAGACCTTCGAGGCGAAACGCGTAAGGAAGGTGGCCTCCTCCATCGCCGAGTCGCCGCCACCGACCACGGCGATGGTCTTGTCGCGGAAGAAGAATCCGTCACAGGTGGCGCACCAGGAGACGCCGTAGCCGGACAGGCGCTCCTCACCGTCGATGTGGAGCTTCCGGTAGGCGGAGCCGGTCGCGTAGATCACCGTGCGCGCCTCGTGCACCGCGCCGCTGCCGAGCGTCACGGTCTTGACCGGGCCGTCGAGTGCGAGGTCGGTGACGTCGTCGTAGAGCACCTCGGTGCCGAACCTCTCGGCCTGCTCCTGGAACTTCGCCATCAGCTCAGGACCCTGGATGCCCTCGGGGAAGCCGGGATAGTTCTCGACATCGGTCGTGTTCATCAGTTCACCGCCGACCTCGACGGAGCTGGCGATGAGCAGCGGCTGCAGGCTCGCCCGCGCCGCATAGATGGCAGCCGTGAATCCGGCAGGGCCGGAGCCGATGATGATGACCTGACGCATGTGCTCTCCGATGGTGAATGCAGGGCCTTCGTAGCCGTTCTCCTGCTTCAACCCATGGTAGTCGCGAGGCATTCCCCCTGGCGGCGCCGCACGGAGTGCGCGCGCGAGGCTTTCAGCGGCCGGGGAGGAAGCGTCGGAGCAGGCCCGTCGCGACCTTCAATTCCGGCGCACGCAGCACGATCAGCGCCACGGCGTAGACGACGACCGTGACAGCGCCGATCACAGCCGTGCCGAGCGCACCGAGAAGCTTGTCGGCGGTGGTCCAGCCGTCGACACCGCCGAGCAGGAGGAACGTGCCCCACCCCGCGAAGCCTGCGGGGATCGCCGCGAGTGCGTAGCGGCCGAGAGAAAGGGCCGTTCGCCCGAGTTCGAGGCTGCCGAGGCGGCGCCGCAGCATCCACACCGCGATGACCATCTGCACGATGCCGGCGATCGATTGGCTGAGCGCGATGGCCGCGGCCAGCTGCGAGAGCGGCACGAACGCGGGAAGCACCAGCGCGGAGCCGATG
>JAPSIU010000109.1 GCA_031178565.1 Leucobacter sp.
ACCGGCTCGCGCCCCGCCGTCGGGCGGGGCGGCCGATCGATTCAGATCTCGTCGATGGACGAGGTCTCGAAGCGGGAGGACAGGTTGATGCCGAGCTCTTCCGCGGTGCGGTGGGCCTCGTCGTCGTTGTCGCGCAGGTTGACGGCGTTGCCGTCCGCCCCGAGCACCTCGACGTTCAGGCAGAGCGACTGCATCTCCTTCATGAGCACCCGGAACGACTCCGGCACACCGGGCTCGGGGATGTTCTCACCGCGGACGATCGCCTCGTACACCTTCACGCGGCCGAGGATGTCGTCGGACTTCACCGTGAGCAGCTCCTGCAGCGCGTACGCGGCGCCGTAGGCTTCGAGCGCCCACACCTCCATCTCACCGAAGCGCTGGCCGCCGAACTGGGCCTTACCGCCGAGCGGCTGCTGGGTGATCATCGAGTAGGGGCCCGTCGAGCGCGCGTGGATCTTGTCGTCCACGAGGTGGTGCAGCTTCAGGATGTACATGTAGCCGACCGAGACCGGGTACGGGTACGGCTCGCCCGAGCGCCCGTCGAAGAGACGGGTCTTGCCGCTGCGGTCGATGAGTCGCTCGCCGTCGCGGGTCTCGAGCGTCGAGTCGAGGAGACCCGCGATCTCCGCCTCCGAGGCGCCGTCGAACACGGGGGTCGCGACCTTCGTGTTCGGAGCGGCCTCGAGAGCGGCCTCCGTGAGCTTGGCGGCCCACTCGGGATTGCCCTCGACCTTCCAGCCCTGCTTCGCGATCCAGCCGAGGTGGATCTCGAGCACCTGACCGAAGTTCATTCGGCCCGGGATGCCGAGCGGGTTCAGGATCACGTCGACCGGAGTGCCGTCGGCGAGGAACGGCATGTCCTCGACCGGCAGGATCTTCGAGATGACGCCCTTGTTGCCGTGGCGGCCGGCGAGTTTGTCGCCCTCGGTGATCTTGCGCTTCTGAGCGAGGTAGACCACGACACGCTGGTTGACGCCCGAGCCCAGCTCGTCGTCGTTGTCGTTCTCCGCGTCGAAGACCTTGACGGCCGTGACCGTGCCCGAGGCGCCGTGGGGCACCTTGAGCGAGGTGTCGCGGACCTCGCGGCTCTTCTCGTTGAAGATCGCGCGGAGCAGGCGCTCCTCGGCCGAGAGCTCGGTCTCGCCCTTCGGCGTGACCTTGCCGACGAGGATGTCGCCGGGGCCGACCTCGGCGCCGATGCGGATGATGCCGCGCTCGTCGAGATCCTTCAGCGCCTCCATGCTGGCGTTGGGGAGATCGCGCGTGATCTCCTCCTTGCCGAGCTTGGTGTCGCGGGCGTCGATGTCGTACTCCTCGATGTGGATCGACGAGAGCGTGTCGTCCTTCACCAGGTTCTGGCTCAGGATGATCGCGTCCTCGAAGTTGTGACCCTCCCAGGACATGAACGCGACGAGCAGGTTCTTGCCGAGCGCGAGCTCGCCGTTCTCGGTCGCGGGGCCGTCCGCGATGACCTCGCCGGCCTCGATCCGATCCCCCGCCTTGACGATGACGCGGTGGTTGTAGTTCGTGCCCTGGTTCGAGCGGTCGAACTTGCGCATGAAGTAGCTCTTGGTGCCGCCCTCGTCGTGCTGGATCGTGACGACGTCGGCCGAGACCTCGGCGACGACACCCGACTTCTCCGCGGTGACCACGTCACCGGCGTCGATGGCCGCGTAGCCCTCCATGCCGGTGCCGACGACGGGCGACTCGCTGCGCACGAGCGGCACCGCCTGGCGCTGCATGTTGGCGCCCATGAGGGCGCGGTTCGCGTCGTCGTGCTCGAGGAACGGGATGAGCGAGGTCGCGACCGAGACCATCTGGCGCGGCGAGACGTCCATGTAGTCGACGCGATCCGCGTCGACCAGGATGACCTCCGAGCCGCGGGGGCGCGCGAGCACCTGCTTCTCCGCGAACTTGCCGTCCTTGGTCAGCGGGGCGCCGGCCTGCGCGATGAGGAACTCGTCCTCCTCGTGCGCGGTCAGATAGTCGACCTGGTCGGTGACCTTGCCCTGGATCACGCGGCGGTACGGGGTCTCGATGAAACCGAAGGCGTTGATGCGCGCGAAGGTCGCGAGCGCGCCGATCAGGCCGATGTTCGGGCCTTCAGGGGTCTCGATCGGGCACATGCGGCCGTAGTGCGACGGGTGCACGTCTCGCACCTCGACGCCCGCGCGGTCGCGGGAGAGGCCGCCGGGGCCGAGCGCCGAGAGGCGGCGCTTGTTGGTCAGGCCCGCGAGCGGGTTGTTCTGATCCATGAACTGCGACAGCTGCGAGGTGCCGAAGAACTCCTTGATCGCCGCCAGCACGGGGCGGGTGTTGATCAGGGTGTTCGGCGTGATGGCCTCGATGTCCTGCGTCGTCATGCGCTCGCGGACGACGCGCTCCATGCGGCTGAGGCCGGTGCGGACCTGGTTCTGGATCAGCTCGCCCACGGCGCGGATGCGGCGGTTGCCGAAGTGGTCGATGTCGTCGGTGTCGAGACGGACGTCGATCTCCTTGCCGTCGCGAACGCCGGGAAGGGTCTCGGTGCCCGCGTGCAGGCCCACGAGGTACTTGATCGTCGCGACGATGTCCTCGAGCGACAGCACCGAGTCGGTGATCGGCGCATCGACGCCGAGCTTGCGGTTGATCTTGTAGCGGCCGACCTTCGCGAGATCGTAGCGCTTGGAGTTGAAGTAGCTGTTGTCGAGGAGCGCGCGCGCCGCCTCGATGGCGACCTGCTCGCCCGGACGCTGCTTGCGGTAGATGTCCTTGAGCGCCTCCTCCTGCGTGAGGATGCCGTCCTTCTCGAGGGTGAGCGCGATCGACTCGTACCCGGCGAACTCCTCGAGGATCTCCTCGCTCGTCATCCCGAGCGCCTTGAGGAACACGGTGACGGACTGCTTGCGCTTGCGGTCGATGCGCACGCCGACCTGGTCGCGCTTGTCGACCTCGAACTCGAGCCAGGCGCCGCGGCTCGGGATCACGCGTGCGGTGAAGACGTCCTTGTCGCTCGTCTTCTCCTGGGTGCGCTCGAAGTACACGCCCGGGCTGCGGACGAGCTGCGACACGATGACGCGCTCGGTGCCGTTGATGATGAAGGTGCCCTTGTCGGTCATGATGGGGAAGTCGCCCATGTAGACCGTCTGGCTCTTCAGCACCTGCGTCTCGGTGTTGTAGAACGCCGCCTCGACGTAGAGCGGGGCGGAGTAGGTCTTGCCTCGCTCCTTGCACTCCTCGATCGTGAACTTCTGCTCGTCGAGGATCGGGTTCTCGAACGACAGCTGCATCGTGCCGGCGTTGTCCTCGATCGGAGAGATCTCGTCGAAGATCTCCTCGAGGCCGCTCTTCAGCGCGATGTCGTCGCGCCCCTGAGCCTGAGCCTCGATGACACGTTCTTTCCACGTGTCGTTCCCGACGAGCCAGTCGAAGCTCTCGAGCTGCAGTGCCAGCAGATTCGGCACCGACAGCGTGTCGGAAATCTTGGCGAAGGAGAGCCGCTGGTGATTGCGACCGTTCTTCGGTTGGGTGGTTGACGATGCGTTGCGCGCAGCAGCCAAGGAAACTACCTCCGTGGGCCCCGTCGGGCCGGTTGACCTGGTCTTGCGAGAGTTGCTTCTGGATCACAGGCGGGGTTCATCTGCGCTTGCGCGCCCTCCCCGGGTGGCCGACCACTATATGAAGGCATACTGGTGTCCGTAGTGCAACTATCGACTCTAACACGATCGTTCCGCGCTGTCCAGTGCAGAGACGCGGCTGCTTCGCGCCGCGCCGGCTCGGCTCGGCTCGGCTCGGGGCACGGTGTCCCCGGTCCTGGACGGGACCATCAGGCACGGCTCGTAGTGTAGACCGCATGGCCGCCGGACGCAGTGCGATGCAGCGATCCGCGGAGGCGCCGCGCCCCGCGACCCGCTGGTCGGTCGCGGGTCTACTGCTCCTCGCCGCGCTCGGCGTCTATCTCCGCTTCATCGACCACGGCCCGTTCGGCGTCGACGAGTGGTGGCACGGAGTCGCCGCGGTGACGCGCGGGTCCGCGCCCTACGCGGTCGCCGTGTTCCTCGCGGAGGCGGGCGACGGGATCGGCGCGGCCGCGTGCACGGCGATCGCCGCGGCGCTGCTGCTCGCCCTGCGCAGACCCCGCGACGCGGGGGCGGTCGTCACCGCCATGCTCCTCGGGATCCTCGCGTCCGAGACCGTCAAGGCGCTCGTCCTGCGCCCGCGGCCGTGGGATCGGCTCTACGTCTCGTACGACAGCTCCTACTCCTCGGGTCACTCGATGGGGGCCGCGGCCCTCGCAGTGTCCCTCGCCCTCGTCGTGCGCGGCATCGACGCCGTTCCCCGCGCCGCGGCGCGCTGGGCCTCCGTCGCAGCGGCGTGCTGGGTCCTGCTCATGATGTGGAGCAGGACCGCCCTGCACGTGCACTGGCTGAGCGACACGCTCGCGGGAGCGCTCCTCGGCACGTGCGCGGCGATCCTCGCCCGACGCCTCTGGATGCGGATGCCCCGGCCCGCGACGGCGCGTAGGCTGGGAGCATGAGCGAGAACGAGCCCGCACCCGTCCAGGGCGAAACCGTCATCTTCGGCGCCGACTGGTGCGGCGACTGCCGCAGGGCGAAGCTCGTCTTCGACCGCGCCGGCGCCGCGTACCGCTACGTCGACCTCGTCCAGGATCCGTCCGCCGCCGACGTGGCGCGCGACATCAGCGGGCGCACCAACATCCCGGTGATCCTCTACCCCGATCGGAGCCACCAGGTCGAGCCGTCGAACGCCGACATGCAGCGCAAGATCGAGGAACTCGGGCTGGGACGTGGCTGATCGCGGGCAGCGCGCGTGAACCTGCCCGACCCGATCGCACTCGACTCGGGGCTCATCGCCGAGTTCGAGGAGGATCGCTGGGTCCCCGGTGCGCTCCAGCTGCTGGTGGACGGCACGCCGCAGTCCCACGTGAACCTCCGCGACCCGAGCGAGCTGTTCTTCGAATACGTGCGTCGCATCGGCCACGTCATCGACCTGTTCCGGCCGGCCGGCGAGCCCGTCTCGGCGCTGCATCTCGGCGGCGGCGCGTTCACACTCCCGCGCTACATCGAGGCGACACGGCCGGGCAGCCGTCAGCAGGTGGTGGAGCTCGAGGGCGGGCTCGTGGACCTCGTGCGCGAGGCCGCGCCCTTGCCGAAGCGCGCGAGCATCCGCGTGCGCCGAGGCGACGCGAGGGACGTGCTCGGCAGGCTGCCCGAGGGCATGCTCGGAGCGATGGATCTCGTCATCGTCGACATCTTCGCCGGGTCCCGGACGCCGGCGCACGTCTCGAGCGTCGAGTTCTACGAGCTCATCAGGCCCCTCCTCGCCGACGACGGAGTGGTCGTCGTGAACGCCGCCGACGGCAAGGGGCTCCCGTTCGTCCGCGGCCAGGCGGCCACGCTCGCGAGTCTGTTCCGGTCGGTCGCGGCGATCGCGGAGCCCCAGGTGCTCAAGGGGCGGCGCTTCGGCAACGTCGTGCTGCTCGCCTCGGATCCCTCGTCCGACGCTTCGGGCGGTGACCTCGACTGGCTCCCGCGCCTGCTCGCGGGAGGACCGCACCCCGCCCGTCTCCTCGCGGGCCGCGAGTTCGAAGAGTTTGCTCGCGGGGCACGGCCGGTGACCGACGCCACCGCCGTCGCCTCCCCCGCGCCGGCGCGGGAGCTGTTCGACCGTGGCTGAGCTCGCACGGGTGCGGGTCTGGGCCGAAGCGCTCCTCCGGATGCACCTCGATCCCGGATGGAGCTTCGGCTTCGACTCCGCCAAGCGGCGCGCCGGTCTCTGCAACTACACCGATCGGCGCATCACGGTCTCCCGCTACCTCGCCGAGAAGTTCGAGGACGACGAGATCCACCAGGTGCTGCTGCACGAAGTCGCCCACGCGATGGCGGGGCCCGCGGCGGGGCACGGGCGCGAGTGGAAGCGCATCGCCGCGGAGATCGGCTACGTCGGAGGGCGCACCCACGACGGCGAGATCGCGCACGAGCGGGCCCGCTGGATCGGCGCCTGCCCGGCGGGCCACGAGCACTTCCGCTTCCGCAGACCCACGCGGGTCACCTCGTGCGGCAAGTGCGCACGGGGCTTCTCCCCCGCGCACGTCATCGCGTGGCGCGAACGGGCCTGAACCCGCCGATCAGCAGCCGACGGCGGCGAGGGCCTGACGCAGCAGCGTCCCCCGTCCCCCGGGAAGCTCGTCGAGCGTCGCGGGCGACAGCGCCTCGTCGGGCGCCATCCACGTCACCTCGAGCGCGTCCTGCCGCGGATTGCAGGTGCCGGTGACCGGAACCACGTACACGAGCGAGACGGCGTGCTGCCGCGCATCGACGTAGGACGTGATCCCCGGCATCGGGAAGTACTCCGCGATCTGCGCCGGCAGGATCGTCGCCGGCATCTGGGGGAATGCCATCGGACCGAGGTCGTTCTCGAGGTGCCTGAACAGCGCCTCCCGCAGCGTCTCTCCGTAGCGGACGCG
Source organism: Leucobacter sp. (assembly GCA_031178565.1). GTDB lineage: Bacteria > Actinomycetota > Actinomycetes > Actinomycetales > Microbacteriaceae > Leucobacter. The sequence continues at coordinate 6,467 of JAPSIU010000109.1, forward strand.
GCCCGACACGAGCGCCCGCGTCATCGCGCCCTCGGGAGTGCCGCGCAGGAGCAGACCGACCTCCACCACCTTCCCGAGCCCGTCGAGACGCACCGGGACCGCTTCGACGTACAGGACGGGGAGCCGCCCGCGCACGAAGCTCAGCTCGTCGTCGCTCAGCCATCCGGGATTCCCAGCGGGGGCGGGGCGATCCTCCGGCCCCTCCGGATCGGGCAGTTCGGCGGTGTCGATGCTCACACTGCCATTGTGCCCCACGGGGCCGAGGACGGCCCCGATCCCTCGCGCGCCGGACCGCGTGTCGGGGCGTAAGGTGGTGGGGTGCCCGACCTCCTCCCGACCCTCCCGCTGTGGGCCTGGGCGCTCCTCGCACTCTCGGCGGTCGTCGTCGGCGCGTCGAAGACGGCGCTGCCGGGAGCCAACACGATCTCGATCGCGATCTTCGCGTCGGTGCTGCCGGCGAAGGAGTCCACGGGCGCCCTCCTCCTCCTGCTCATCGTCGGGGACGCGTTCGCGCTGTGGGCCTACCGCAGACACGCGGACTGGGGGGCCATCCTCCGTCTCGCGCCCGCCGTGGTCGTGGGCGTCGGGCTCGGCGTGGTGTTCATGGCGTTCGCCGAGGACGGCGGCGTCCGACGCGTGATCGGGGTCATCCTGCTGCTGCTCGTCGTCGTGACGATGTGGATCCGGCGCTCCTCCGTCCACGGCGCGAGCGCCGGCGCCTCGCCGATCGCCCGCGCCGGGTTCGGCTCGCTCGCCGGATTCACCACCATGGTGGCGAACTCCGGAGGCCCGGTGATGTCGATGTACTTCGTGGCCGCGAGCTTCCCGGTGAAGGCGTTCCTCGGGACCGCGGCGTGGTTCTTCGCGATCATCAATCTCGCCAAGGTCCCGTTCTCGATCGGGCTCGGGCTGATCACGGTCCCGAATCTGCTGCTGGATCTCGTGCTCGTCCCCGGCGTCGTCGTCGGAGCCTTCATCGGACGATGGATCGCGGGGCGGATCCGCCAGAGCGCCTTCGAGCGCGCCGTGCTCGCGCTGACCGTGCTCGGCGCGCTCTATCTGCTCCTCGGGTAGGCGACGCGGTTCCCCGGCCCGGGGCGGCCGAGCGTCTAGGCTGGCACCATGTCCGCACCATCCACCGCCTCCGCTTCGCCGACCTCCCCCAGCCGCGTCGCGCTCGTGCAGCTCGCGAGCCCCGACGACGAGACGCAGGCCGAACGCATCGAGCGCGTGGAGGCGATGCTCCGGCAGCACTCGGACGTCGACCTCTTCGTGCTGCCCGAGCTGTGGAGCGCCGGCTACTTCGCGTTCGACCGCTACGGGGAGCTCTCCGAGACCCTGAACGGCCCGACGGTCGAGATGGGGCGGCGCGTCGCCCGGGATCTCGGCGCGTCGATCCATCTGGGGAGCATCATCGAGCGCGGTCCCGACGACGCGCTGCACAACACGGCGGTGCTCATCGACCCGTCCGGCGGGATCGCCCAGACGTACCGCAAGATCCACGTCTTCGGCTATCAGTCCCTGGAATCGCAGCTGCTCACCCCCGGTTCGACGCTGAACGTGACGCCGAGCGCGCTGGGGCGGATCGCGAGCACCACCTGTTACGACCTGCGCTTCCCTGGACTCTGGCAGGAGCTCAGCGCCCGGGGCGCCGAGACGGTCGTGGTGCCCGCCGCCTGGCCCGCGGCCCGGCGCGAGCACTGGTGCCTGTTCACCCAGGCCCGCGCGGTCGAGCACCAGCTCTGGGTGCTCGCCTGCAACGCCTGCGGCAGTCAGAACGGGGTGCAGCTCGGGGGGTTCAGCCGCGTCGTCGATCCCTCGGGGCGGGTCGTCGCGGAGTGCGGGGACGGCGAGGAGGTGCTCGTGGTCGAGGTGGATCCGACCCGCGTGGCGGAGGTGCGCGGCGAGTTCCCGGTCATCGCGGACCGGCTGAGCCCCGCCGACTACTCGAACCTCTCGCAGCAGAGCGGTGCCGAGGCGGCCCATGACGGTGCCGAGGGTTAGACGGTGAGCACGGAGCCCGAATCCACGATCCGCGTGAGCGCCGTCGTGATGCGAGACGAGCGCGGGCGCGTGCTCAACGTGCGCAAACGCGGCACGGTCTCGCTCATGCTGCCCGGAGGCAAGCACGAAGCCGGCGAGGATCCCCTGCGCACGGCCGTGCGCGAGTTCGAGGAGGAGCTCGGGATCTCACTCGATCCCGAGCGGCTGCGCGCACTCGGCGTCTTCCGGGCGGCCGCCGCGAACGAGCCCGGCAGCATCGTGGAGGCCTCGGTCTTCGAGCATCCGCTCGTCGAGGCCGCGGCTGCAGCACGGCCTCGGGCCGAGATCGAGTACCTGGAGTGGGTGGATCCCGCGATCGCCGTCG
>JAPSIU010000452.1 GCA_031178565.1 Leucobacter sp.
GACCTTCGGCGGCACGATCAGCGCCGACTCCTCCGGCACGCCCCAGTCGTCGCACTGCTCGGCGACCATGTCCCGATACGCGACCGGCTGGTCCTCCTCGAACACGCAGGTCTGCACGGTGATCCCTCCGCGCGCGCCGAAGGGCACCGACACCGGCACGTCGAGCGCACTCGCGCGCCGAGGGTCGTCGACCGTCGTCTTCTGCGTGGACAGCACCTTCGCCCCGGCGGGCGGAGCGGCCTGTCGAGACGGCGCGCCGTCGGTCTCGTACACCGTCGACCGCACCGTGATCGGGATGTGCTCGCCGTCCGCCTCGAGCCACGCGCCTTCCTCCACGGAGAGCTCGATCCTGTCGGTCGTGTCCTCGCCGATCCCGAGTTCGTGCTTCCCGAGCTCGGTGCGGATCCCGAGAACCGGGGGCCGGACGTGCGTCTCCCCGTCGATCCCGAAGTCGTCCTGGAAGCGGTAGTCGGAGGGCATGTGCCAGGCCTCCGCGTCGCCGGTTCTGATCACCGCCCCTTGATCCGCGGACGAGATCTCCCACACCCAGGTGTAGAACCCGGGTGCGTCGGCCTCGTCCCCGCGCACCCGGGCGTCGTACGTGCCGGGGCCGCCGGTCGCGGTCAGCTCGGCCGTCGCGGCGATCGGCGCAGGAGGGCTCTGCGGGACGCTGCGCGACTGCACCGGCTTGGCCTGCATCGGTCCGTACAGGGTGCCCTTCGCCGTCACCGGCCGATGACGCCAGCGGGAGCCGTCCCAGTATCGCGCCCACGGAGCGGAGCCCTGAGCGACGTCGAACGTCACGCGGTCGACGTAGTCGTCGCCCCGCTCGAGTTTCTTCGTCCCGACCTCCGTCGTCACGACGGGAGAGAACGTCGTCTGCGGTGACATCGGCGTGTCCCGCCACTCGCCGGATTCCTCCACCTCCTCGAGTCCTGCTCCGACGATGAGCAGCTGATCCGCGTCGTCGGCCACCGGTTGGAAGCCCCAGAGGCTCGCCGGCCATCCCTTCCCGGTCACCCGCCACGCGGCGGTGAGGGAGAGCGGAGATCGGTTCCCGGTTTCGAGCCCGGGCCGCGACTCGAAGGAGAGGGTGTGCGCCCGGCCGTCGGTGATCGTGGCCCTCGTGCGCTCGGGATCGAACTCCACCCCCTCGGGTGCACTGCCCGTGAATCGCCCTTGAGAGCCCACGAGACGGAGCTCCGTATAGCCGGCGGACATCTCGACCGCGCCGGTATAGGCGTCCGTCCACCGCGCGACCGGCTGCGGCGGAGCGGTGATGGACGGGGTCGGGACCGCGTTCGTGTCCGCCTCGACGAGGAACACGTCGGTCTGGGCGTTGACCGATGCCGGCGCCTGCGCTCTGATCCCGGCGACCCAGTCCGCCACGACGGGGTCGTCCCAGCCGCGGATCGTCCAGATCGCGAGGGACACCGCGGCGGCCTGCTCATTCGCCCACGCGGGTCCGGTCTGCACGCCCCCGTAGCTCGAGATGATGTAGTTCATCATCCGGATGCCGTGCTCGTTCGAGTAGGGCGCTACCCAGTGGCCCGTCGACTGCATCCGATATCCCCGCAGCACGTCCATCTCGACCGCGGGCACCTCGGCCGCGGGATTGTCGCCGTCGGGCTCGATGCAGTACGCGTTCGAGCCGTTCGTCGTGGAGATGAGCGTTCCGACGTGGACCCCGGCGATCGTGATGCCGGCGCCCTCCCACGCGGCGTGAGCCTGGACGCCGGGGAACAGGGCATCGCTCACGGTGAGACCGCTCGCGAGCAGCGGGATCGCCAGCGACACGCCCGCGAGGCGGCGCAGCAGCCGTCGCCTCCGCACGGGCTGCGGGGCGCCGTCCCCGGGCCGCGCCGCGATCCCACCGGCGCCTGTTTCGCTTCTCGTCATGTTCGATTCCTCTCTGCATGAGGGCGCGCACCCGCATTCGCGGGACCGTCGCGCCTCACCTTCACGGAGGTGATTCCGTCCGTCCGCACCATGCTGCTCACCGCAGAGCGCCCTCGCTCCGCTTATCCACAGGCGGATCCCGCACGCGATTCGCGCCGGCTCGAGATCCGTGCTACAGTAAGTTCTTGTGCCGCGGGGTGGAGCAGTTCGGTAGCTCGCCGGGCTCATAACCCGGAGGTCGTAGGTTCAAATCCTGCCCCCGCAACCAAGTGAGAAG
>JAPSIU010000453.1 GCA_031178565.1 Leucobacter sp.
GCACATGCCGCTCGTGCTGGGGGAGGAGGGCACGAAGAAGCTCTCCAAGCGCGACCCGAAAGCGGACCTGTTCCTCCAGCGCGAGAAGGGGTTCATCCACGAGGGCCTCCTCAACTACCTCGCTCTGCTCGGCTGGTCGATCGCCGCCGACCGCGACGTGTTCTCGCGCGAGGAGCTCATCGAGGCGTTCGACATCGTCGACGTGAATCCGAACCCCGCGCGCTTCGACCAGAAGAAGGCCGAGGCGATCAACGGAGACCACATCAGGATGCTGGAGCCCGCAGACTTCGCATCGCGGCTGGTCCCGTACCTCGTCGGCTCCGGCATCATGAGCGCGCCGCCCACCGATGCGCAGCGCGAGATGCTCGCCAAGGCCGCACCGCTCGTGCAGGAGCGCATGCAGATGCTCGGCGACGCGCCGGGCCTCCTCGGCTTCCTCTTCCGCGACCTCGAGACGTACGACGAGGACGCGCTGAAGGGCCTGCCGGCGAACGCGGGCGAAGTGCTGGCCGCATCCGTGCAGGCGCTGGAGCCGCTCCCGGAGGACGCCTTCGTCGCTGCGGACATCCAGGCAGCGCTCTCCGCTGCACTGATCGACGGGCTCGGCTTGAAGCCGCGCGTCGCCTACGGGCCGGCGCGTGTCGCCCTGAGCGGACGCCGGGTGTCGCCGCCGCTGTTCGAGTCGATGGAGCTCCTCGGCAAGACCGAGACGCTCCGTCGTCTGGAGATGCTGCGCGCCGAACGCGGCTGACACGCCGCCGGTTTGGCCGGGGGCCCACCGTGGGCTAAGCTTGATCCTCGGTGAGACTTCGGTCGAACACCCTTGGGGTATGGTGTAATTGGCAACACGGCTGATTCTGGTTCAGTTGTTCTTGGTTCGAGTCCAGGTACCCCAGCAAGAAGAAAACCCCCGCTCCGGCGGGGGTTTTGCTTTTGCTCATCCCGTTCGGGCTGTGGTGGACGCCGATCCCCGTGCCGCCGGACGTGCACGTCGGGATGCGGCCGCGCACAATGGCGGCATGGCACTCTTCATGCAGCGACCCGAGGAACCGTCGGAATGGGCCGGACTGCCGTCCGAGCCGCACGAGAACGGTTCGCCGGCCGAGCGACCGGCCGACGGCCCCCAGGCGGCGGATTGGTCGCCCGACCTGCTCGGCGACGCGCCCTCGACGGCTGCGTGGATCGAGATCCCCGTCGAGACCGCCGGGACGGGGGATGGCTCGGACGGCGCCGAAGCGGACTGACGCTCAGCGCATCGCGTCGCCGATGTAGGAGTACTTGACGAAGACCTCCGACGCCCAGCCGGCTTCGTCGAGCACGCCCTGCACCGCGCTCAGCATGTACTTCGAGTCCCAGCCCATGTAGAGGTAGTGGCCTTCGCCGAGCTGGTCCCACTGGCCGTTCCAGGCCATTGCGGGGTAGACCGGACCGCCGCGTCGGGCGCTGAAGTCCACGACGCTCTCCCGGGAGTCCGCCCACAGGCGCGCGAACACGCGGTTGAAGAGGTAGCGGACGTCCTTGACCTCCCAATGCTCACCGCGGTACTCGACGTAGTCGAACTCGCGCTGCCAGCCGCGGGGCCATCCGCGACGCTTCTTCGCGTCGAGGATCGGGGTCAGGTTGTCGTCGTCGATCCCGACCACTGCCGGGCGTTTCCACGTATCCATGAAGCGGCTCGTCAGCTGTTCGGTTCGCGCGGCGATCTCCACCGTCGACCACGCCTCCGCATCCGCCACGCGACGCGTGAACTCGAGGCCGCTCGCGGCGTAGGCCGCCCGCTTCTCGGGATACGACGCGTCGAGCACGCGCTCGGCGCAGTCCGGCTCGAGCAGCGTCAGGTTCCCGAGGGTCTGAACGAGCGCGCGGGAGGCGTTCTGCTGGTCGTCGGTGAGGTCCGACCACCGTGTGACGCCGTCACCGGTCCAGTCGTCGGAAGGGGCGACCGGCAGCACGTGCTCGAGGTCGTACGCCGCATTCGACGAGACGCCGGCCAGCCGTGCGAGGACGAAACCGGCGTGGGGCAGTTCCCCGTAGCGGAGCCCGACGCGCGTGCGCTCATCCGACGGCGTGATCCGCGCGATCGCGTGGAGCAGCGCCTCCGCCCCCTCGTCCGCCGCCCGGCAGAATCGCGCGACGAGCCGCTCGTTCGACAGGCCGACGACGGTTC
>JAPSIU010000110.1 GCA_031178565.1 Leucobacter sp.
CGTCGACTACGTCGTCAAGTTCAACGGCGGCAACAACGCCGGCCACACGGTCGTGATCGGCGACGAGAAGTACGCGCTGCACCTGCTGCCCTCCGGGATCCTGACCCCCGGGGTGACCCCCATCATCGCGAACGGCGTGGTCGTCGATCTCGAGGTGCTGAAGAGCGAACTCGACGCGCTCAGCGACCGCGGCCTCGATGTCTCCCGCCTCAAGGTGAGCGCCAACGCCCACGTCATCACCGCCTACCACCGCACCCTCGACAAGGTCACCGAGCGCTTCCTCGGCAAGCGCCAGATCGGCACGACGGGGCGAGGGATCGGCCCCGCCTACGCGGACAAGATCAACCGGGTCGGGATCCGCATCCAGGACATCTTCGACGAGGGGATCCTGCGGCAGAAGGTCGAGGCGGCTCTCGACTTCAAGAACCAGGTGCTCGTCAAGATCTACAACCGCCGTGCGATCTCCGCCGACGAGGTGGTCGAGGATCTGCTCTCCTACCGCGAGCTGCTGGAGCCCATGGTGTGCGACACGGGACTGCTGCTGCACGAGGCGATGCACGACGGCAGGAACGTGCTGTTCGAGGCGGGGCAGGCGACGATGCTCGACATCGATCACGGCACCTACCCCTTCGTCACCTCCTCGAATGCGACGGCCGGCGGCGCGAGCACGGGATCCGGCATGCCGCCGCATCGGATCGACCGCGTGATCGCCGTCGTCAAGGCCTACACGACCCGCGTGGGCGCCGGGCCCTTCCCGACCGAGCTCTTCGACGAGTACGGCGAGCACCTCGCGAAGGTGGGGCACGAGTTCGGCACCACGACCGGCCGTCCGCGCCGCTGCGGCTGGTACGACGCCCCGATCGCGCGCTACGCGGCTCGGATCAACGGGGTCACCGACTTCGTGCTCACGAAGCTCGACGTGCTGTCCGGCCTCGAGACGATCCCGGTCTGCGTCGCCTACGACGTGAACGGCGTGCGCCACGACGAGATGCCCGTCAACCAGAGCGACTTCCACCACGCGAAGCCGATCTACGAGGAGTTCCCGGGCTGGTCCGAGGACATCACGGGGGCCCGCCGCTTCGAGGATCTGCCGAAGAACGCGCAGGACTACATCCTCGCGCTCGAGGCGATGAGCGGATCCCGCATCTCGGCCATCGGCGTCGGCCCCGAGCGGGAGCAGGTCGTGGTGCGTCACGACCTGCTGGACTAGGGTGCGGTGGGTTCCGTGAGCGAGTCCACGCCGCAGGAGCAGCTCGAGCGGCTGCGCTCCAGCATCGACAACATCGACGCGGCCCTCGTGCACATGCTCGCCGAGCGCTTCCGCTGCACGCAGGAGGTCGGGCGGCTCAAGGCCGAGCACGACATGCCCGCCTCCGACGCCTCCCGCGAGGCGCGGCAGATCGCGAGACTGCGCAGCCTCGCAGAGGAGGCGCACCTCGACCCCGAGTTCGCCGAGAAGTGGTTCAACTTCGTGGTCGCCGAGGTGATCCAGCACCACCACAGCATCGCGGGGCGCAACGACGGCTAGGGGCCGAGCCCTCGACTCGTCGGCTCTCAGCAGCGTGCGTCTGAGAGTCTGCGCAGCCCGTCGGTGTCGAGCCGGCCGCGCCGGAAGATTGCAGCGGCCTGCAGCCTCGAGGAGCACGATCTCACCGGCGAGCCCTTCGACACCGATCCGTCGTGCTCATGCCGAGGGCTCCTTCGTTGCCGTTCCGGATGCGGTTTCCGGGGGCAGCGTGCCGAAACGCCATCGTTTCTGCACGCTCAGCATGATCAGCCATCCGATGAGGAGCAGCGCGAGCTGCACGATGACCACGGCCCACTGCAGCTGCCAGTCGGGCCCGGCGATCTCCTCGCGAGGCCAGGCGATGTTCACCGTCTCGAAGGCGACCCAGAGCGTGGCGACGGAGAGCACGGGCAGCGACCATCGTCCGAGGGTGAAACTGCCCGCCACCCAGGTGCCGTGCATCGGGGAGACGAGCGCTCCCACGAGCACGAGGAAGAAGGTGAAGTACCACCCACCGATGGTGTAGCTGACCAAGACGTTGTAGATGTTGGAGCCGTTCAGCAGGATGAGCCCGATCACGACGGGCAGGGTGACGAGGATCGCGTTGAGCGGAACCGACTGCCGCGTCGAGAGTCTCGACAGCCACCGGTCGCCGGGGAGCGCGCGGTCTCGGGCGAAGGCGTAGACGATGCGCGATGTGCCGGTCTGCAGGCCGAGGCAGCAGGCCGTGAAGCCGACTGCGAAGATGATGTTCGCGAGGCTGACGACCCCGGGGGCGAGGTGCTGGGCCAGCGTCTCATCGATGGGGTCGGCGATCTCGCCGGCGAGCACCGCGTCGAGGTCGGGGATCGCGAGTATGAAACCGAGCGAGGAGAAGAGCACGATCGCGCCGATCCCGAGCAGCGAGTAGCGCAGCGCCTTCGGCACGTTGCGCTCGGGATCCTGCACCTCTTCGGCGACCGACCCCGAGCAGGATCACGCCGAGGCCGATCGAGCCGATGATCTCGGCGATGATACTGACACCGATCATGATCTTGAGCGGTCGGCGTCCGATGAGGTTGCCGACGGTGCAGAGTGCGAGCAGGGCGAGTGCGATGACGATCGTGGTGCCGGTGCTCGGCTCGAGGTGGAATGCGGCGCTCCAGAACCCCGCGGCGCCTAGGGTGACGGTGGCCATTGCGATCATCACCGTCCAGACGTACGTCCAGCCGGTCAGCCAACCGAACCGAGGACCGATGAGCCTTCCCGCCCACTGGTAGAGGCTGCCTTCGTACGGGAAGCGGGAGGCCACCTCTCCCAGAGAGAGCGAGACGAGCAGCTGGCCGGCGAGCGCGACGGGAATCGCGAGCCAGTAGCCGGGACCCACGAGCGCGAGTGCGAGGGCGAACACGCCGTACACCGCGACGATGGGGGAGATATACGCAAATGCGAGGGAGAAAGCGGAAATGAGGGTGAACTCCCGGCGCAACTGGACCGGGGGAGAGGTGACGCTGGACATCGTGGTCCTCCGAAGGGATGAGGGTAGGCGGAAAGCGGCTGACCGGAAGGCGGTCACCGATGCGGGTTGATGCGCTCGGCCGGTCGGTGCCGGGTGCGGTCGATGCGCCGAGGCGCTGCTCAGGAGTCGAAGCGCTCGCCGGGGTGGGCGATGCTCACCGGGGGGATCGGCGAGGCGACCACCTGGGGGATATCCCACTCGTAGCCGAACTTCGCGATCCGCAGGACGTAGAAGGTGTCGATCTTGCGCACGCCGGAGAGTTTGCCGACCGACTCGAGGATGAACTCGGCCATGTGCTCCCGCGAGCCGACGAAGGCCTCGGCCAGCAGATCCCACGGGGCCGTCACGTACGCGAGATAGCGCACCTCGGGCATTGCGGCGATAGCCTCGGCGACGGCTGTCAGCTGGGGGCGCTCGACCGATAGTCGCACGTACATGCAGAAGGTGAGGCCGACGGTGTCCGGGTCGACGACGGGCACCAGCTTGAGGCCACGATGCTGTTCGAGCAGGCGCATGCGTCGCCGGACGGTCCGGTCCGACACTCCGACCTGCGCGGCGATCTTCGCGCTCGGCATCCGACCGTCCTCGCGGAGACAGGCCATGATGCTCCGGTCGAGATCATCGAGCGGATGCCAGAACGATTGATCGCCCATCGGACCTCCGTCGATCTACCGGTCGTCCACCGCCGCGCCGTGAAGGCGGTGCTTGGCATGAGCATAGAGCATCTGCGAGAGCACCTCCCAGACAAGGCGGGCGGTGATGCCGCTCGGATCGTAGATCGGGCAGAGCTCGACGCTGTCGACCGCGGAGAGCCCCCGTTCGCCGATCATCTGGCCGATTCGAATGATCTCGGGGCCGGTGAATCCACCCGGCTCGGGACCGGTGGTGCCGGGGGCGTAGGCGGAGTCGATGACGTCGGTGTCGAAGGACACGTACACGCCGTCGACGCCATCCCAGGCGCGATCGAGGGCCTCCCCGAGCACCTCTTCGAACGGCCGCGAGCGAATCTCCTTCATCGTGTACACCGAGATCTCCCGCCTGCGAACCGCGCTCCACCAGTCGGGCACGTTGATCGTGCCCCGTGCGCCGATCGCGACGATGTTCTCGGAGGCCACGTTGGGCAGGTCGGCAGCGCGAACCAGGCCGCTGCAGTTGGTCTGATACTCGCCGCCGATCTCCTCGCCGGCGTCGAGGTGCGCGTCGAGATGCAGGTAGCCCATCTTCTTGTCGGAGCCGAGATGCTCGGAGAGCGCCCGGACGCCGGGCACGCATACGGAGTGATCGCCGCCGCCGATGATCGGAATCGCGCCGGCGTCGAGGATCTTCGAGATCTCGGCCTGCACCAGCTCGTGGGTGCGCACCGCGTTGCCGATCGCGAGCGGGCTGTCGCCGCAGTCGACGAGATTGTACGCCTCGAAAAGATCGACGTCCCACTCGAACGACCACGGGAAGCACATGTTCGAGGCGATGCGCAGACCGCGGGGTCCGTTCGCGGACCCCGGGCGCTCGATCGCGGCGTTCGCGCCGTCGAACGGGAATCCGAGGAAGGCCGCCTTGGCGCCGGAGCCCGAAAGCTCGTTCGGCGGTACGTGGGGGGCTCCCAACAGCGATAGGACGCCGCTCGTGATCGCAGCGAAGTTCGTGGATCCTCTGTTGTGCGCGCTCATACGTTTCCTCCTTGAAACTCGGTGACAGGGCGAGCGTACGAAGTGGGGACGCCCGCTTCAACGGCCGGGGCGGGTATCCGGCGCATCGCGTCTCAGCGGGGTGCACCGAGCTGCACCCGGGTGCCGGAAAGCGGCGTTGCGCACTTGCGGTTCATTCGAACATGTGTTCGAATGAACCGCATGAGATGGAGCGGGCAGAGTGTGACCGGAGCGCAGGACTCGGCGCTGCCAGGTCTCGGCATCGGCGAGGTCGCCGCTCTCCCCGGTCACCTCCGCACGGTGCGCTCCCCCGAGTTCGCAGGCGTCGTCTTCCACGAGGTGCTCGCGAAGAGCGCGCTCAATCGTGTGCCGGGCGAATCGTCCATGCCGTTCTCGTGGACCATCAACCCCTACCGGGGATGCTCCCACGCTTGTGTCTACTGCTTCGCCAGGGGCTCCCACCGCTACCTCGACCTCGACGCCGGACGCGACTTCGACTCCCAGATCGTCGTCAAGGTCAACGTCGCCGAGGTGCTCGGCCGGGAACTCGGCCGTCCCTCCTGGGGCCGAGAGCACGTCGCGCTCGGCACCAATACCGACCCCTATCAGCGCGCCGAGGGCCGGTACCGCCTGATGCCGGGTGTGATCGAGGCGCTCGCGCGCAGCGGTACGCCGCTCTCGATCCTGACGAAGGGCACGCTGCTCCGACGCGATCTGCCGCTGCTCGCGGACGCCGCGGAGCGGATCCCGGTCGAACTCGCGATGTCGATCGCGATCGGCGACCCCGAGCTGCAGCAGTCGATCGAGCCCGGCACCCCGAGCACCCGGGCGCGCTTGGACACGGTGGCGGCCGCTCGCGAGGCGGGATTCGGCGCCGATGTCTTCATCATGCCGGTGCTGCCGCACCTGACCGATTCGGCGGCGCAGATGAACGCGCTGCTGCGCGACATTCGAGACGCCGGAGCGCGCTCGGTCATGTACGGTCCTCTGCACCTGCGGAGTCACGTGAAGCCTTGGTTCCTGGCCTGGCTCGAGCGAACGCACCCCGATCTCCTGCCCGCCTATCGCGCGCTCTATCCGGGGAGCGCGAGTCGGGCTCCTCAGGCGTACCGCATGGAACTCGCCGCGCGGATTCGGCCGCTCATCCGGCGCTACGGTCTCGAGTGGGGATCCGGCCGGACCCGGACGGCCGCCGCGAAGCTGCCGGAGGCCGAGACGCCCGGGGTCCCGGCGCCGACCCTCTTCTGATCAGCGGAAGCCGTCCGCGGCACGGCGTCGGCAGTGGGTGGTGCCGGCGTCGGCGCGGCTCACGGGGACCGGAGCAGGGACCTGAAGGATCCGATGGCCTCCAGCACGCGGAAGCGCAGGGCGTCGCCGCGTTCGGCGAAGCCGCGCTGGAGGCGGGCGTACTCCCGCTTCCCCGCCGCGGTCTCGACCGGGATCGCGGCGAGGCCGAAGGATCCGACATCGTACGGCGAGGCGCGCATGTCCACCTCGCGGATGTCGCGCGCGAGTTCGAAGGCGTCGAGCAGGAGGTCGCCCGGAACGATCGGGCCGAGTTTCGCGGCCCACTTGTAGACGTCCATGCCCGCGTGCAGGCAGGCCGACTGCTCCATCTCGGGCTGCGTTTCGCGGCTCGGCCGCAGGGCGTTGAGCGGAGCGGCCTCCGGCGTGAAGAAGCGGTAGGCGTCGAAGTGGGTGCAGGAGATGGGATTCTGCTCGACCACCCGGTCCGTCGCCTCGTGTCCGATGCGGAGGGGCAGCGCCGTGTGGCGAAGCTGCTCGGGGGTCATGCGGTAGACCATGGCCCACTCGTGCAGCCCGAAGCAGCCGTAGCGCGGGGTCCGCTCGAGTGTGGCCGACAGGAGCCGTTCGACGTAGTCGACGGTCCCTCCGCGCCGGGCGGCGTAGCTCTGCGGATCGAGCGCGGCGTCCCGGTCCTCGATCGAGCGGTAGTACCTGCGCGTCCCGTACTCGGCAGCGCCTCCCTCGAGCAGCATCCCGGCGCCGGGATGCCAGCGTCGCAGCTCGCCGGGCGCGACCGAGTAGTACGTCCAGAGGAAATCCTCGACCGGGTGCGTCTCGCGTCGCGCGCGGCGGTCGCGGTGCGCGGCGCTCAGTCCGTCGGCCCGCGCCCGGTGCTCCGCCTCGAGTCCGCGCCACTCCTCGCGCGGGAGCGCGCGGAGGGTCACGGCGTCTCCTCGCCTCGACCCCTGAGCCGGTCGATCTCGCGGCGCTCGCGCTTCGTGGGGCGTCCGGCGCCCGGCGCCCGGATCACCGCCGCAGGGCGCTCGACCCGCGGCGGTGGCGGAGGGGTGAGGTCCTCGAAGTACTTCGCAGCCTCGGTCGCGCTGCCGCGCCGAGTCGCGAGACCCGTCACCCGATACACCGTGTCGAAGCCGTGCAGCCGCACGCGCACCTCGTCCCCCACCCGCACCGGTTGAGCCGCCTTGGCCGGCTGGCCGTTGACCCGCACATGACCGGCACGGCAGGCGGCGGTCGCCTGGCTGCGGGTCTTGGCGAGCCGGACGGCCCACACCCAGCTGTCCAAGCGCGCCGATTCCGAGTTCACAGTCACGATGCTACCGGCTGGGAGAATGTGGGCATGAGCGCCGACTACGTGACGATCGCAGCCCCGGTCGATGCCGAGATCGAGATCTCCCGATCCCGGTTCCTCACCCGGCTCGAACGCGTCGAGGACGAGGTGCAGGCGCGCGAGGCGATCGCGAGGGTGCGCGGCGAGCACCCTCGGGCGAGGCATCACTGCTCCGCGTTCGTGCTCGGTCCGGACGGCAGGATTCAGCGCTCGAACGACGACGGGGAGCCGAGCGGCACCGCGGGGGCGCCGATGCTCGACGCGCTGGTCTCGGCCGGGATCAGCGACGTGGTCGCGGTCGTCACGCGATACTTCGGCGGTGTGCTGCTCGGCGCGGGCGGCTTGACGCGGGCGTATCGGGCAGCGCTGGCCGAGGCGCTGCTCGGGGCGCAGCGGCTGCGCCGAGGGCTGCGGTCCGAGGTGCTCGTGCGATCGGGCTACGAGGTCGCCGCGCAGATCGAGTCGGAGGCGCGGCGTCGCGGGTACGGCGTCGGTGCCGCGGATTACAGCGACGCCGTCGTGCAGAGGTACACGGTCGCAGAGGAGGAGATCCCCGGGCTCGCGGCGCTCGCCGCCGAGCTGAGCGCGGGATCGGCGGAGGTCGAGCGAGGTGCTGCCGAGTACCACGATCTGACGTGAGGCGGCGGTCCTGTCAGGGGGTCGCGATACGCTGTGCGGGTGGAATTCTGGGAAGAGATCGTCGGGCAGCCGGAGGCCGTGCGGGTGCTCCGTCAGGCCGCCGACGGCTCGCCGGCGCACGCCTGGCTGATCACGGGTCCCCCCGGATCCGGGCGCTCGAACCTCGCGTTCCGGTTCGCCGCAGCCCTCATCGCGCGCCGCGAGTCCGATCGCGAGGCGGTCTACGCCCAGGTCCGGGCCCGCACCCACCCCGACCTGGGGGTGCTCACCACGCAGAAGCTCCTGATCGACATCAGGGCGGCGCGCGACATCGTGACCACCGCGCACTACGCGCCGGCCGAGGGCCGCTACCGGGTGATCGTCATCGAGGATGCGGACCGGATGCCGGAGCGCACCTCCAACGTGCTGCTCAAAGCGCTGGAGGAGCCCCCGGAGCGCACCATCTGGATCCTCTGCGCGCCGAGCGAGGCCGATCTGCTGCCGACCATCCGCTCGCGCTCGCGCTCGCTGCGGCTCGTCACGCCGAGTCCCGAGGACATCGCCCGGCTGCTGCACGAGCGCGACGGCATCGACCCCGCCGAGGCGGAGCGGGCGGCCCGGCTCGCTCAGAGCCACATCGGCATGGCGCGACGCCTCGCGAGCGATCCCGAGGCGATGCGCCGCCGGGATCGCACCGTGGACATCGCGCTCGGCATCGCCACGCTCGGAGACGCGATGCGGGCGGCCGCGGCGCTCGTCAAGGTCGCCGAGGCCGACGCGGCCGCGCTGACCGAGGAGCTCGACGCGCGCGAGCGCGAGGACGCGATCCGCAGCCTCGGCCTCGCCCCGGGCGCCGCGATCCCGCCCCAGATGCGCTCCCAGATCAGGGCGCTGGAGGAGGA
>JAPSIU010000111.1 GCA_031178565.1 Leucobacter sp.
AGACGCTGCAGCGTGCGGGACGACACGTGGAGCAGCGGCGGCAGCTGATCGACGCGGGTGATCGCCGGATCGGCGAGCAGATCGGCGAGCGCGTTCGCGAGCGCGGCGTCGCTCCCGGGGGCCGGCACGGGCACGCGTTCGAGCAGCCAGGAGGAGCAGGCGGCGAGCGCTCGGGCGCGACGCTCCTCACCCGAGGCCTCGGAATCCGACATCGCTGCGGAGACTGCGGTGTGCAGCACCGGCGCATCGAGCGGAGCCGCAGCATCGCGGAGCTGTGAGATGCTCGCCGCGCCCGTGCGTTCGAGCGGCCAGATCCCCGCCGGAGCTGCGAGCTCGGCGAGCAGCGCCGGTGTCGCAGCGGGGCGGAGGAGCGCGCCGACGGCCCACCCCCGCCCGCTGAGCACCCGCTCGGATCGTTGCGTGGGCGGGCCGACCGCGGTGATCCCGTCCGGCTCGACGACGAGATTGCAGGCGGGGAACGGCAGGATCTCCTGACGGGACTCGGCGCCCTCCGGCAGATCCCACTCGGGAATCCAGAACCAGCGCACGGCGTGCTCGAGCGACGGCGGAGGCGGAAGCCGGTGGAACTCCGGGAGGCGCTGGGGATACAGGATGCCGCGCTGATCCTGCTCCATCGGTCTCCGTCCTTCGGTGGCGGATCGGAAGTGGCGCAAATCTCCAAGCCCTCCGGTCCACGGCGATCCTACGATGAACACATGAACGCACACGAGACCCGCGCCGCGAGCGGCGCGCACACGACTGACGGCATGCCCCACGGATCGACGAGCCTGACGCCGTTCCTCGCGATCCCGAGAGCGAAGGAGGCGATCGAGTTCTACCGCGACGTGTTCGGTGCGCGCGTCGTCGACGTGACGGAGATGGGCGGCGTCGTCGCCCACGCGGACCTCGACTTCGGCACCGGGCACCTGCAACTCGGCGAGCCGATGCCCGACTACCATCTCGTCGCCGCGCCCGAGGGCGAGGACGACTGCTACTCGATGGGCATCTACGTCCCCGACGTCGACGCCGTCGTGGAGCGCGCGGTCGCCTCCGGTGCGGTCGTGCGCGAGCAGGCGACCGACTTCGTATCGGGCGATCGCTTCGCGAGCATCCGCGACCCCTTCGGTGTGCGCTGGTCGGTGATGACCCGCGTCGAGGATCTCTCCGAGGAGGAGAGCGCCCGCCGCGTCCGCGAGTGGGCGAAGTCCTTCGAAGGGTGACTCCGCGACCGGGCGCCGCGGGCCTGGTTCCGGTGGCCGACACGCAGACGGGTACGAGCCTCAAGACGACCGCGACCGCGAACGGATATACGACGTCGATCACCGGCGGACTGCTGAGCGTCGCGCTCGGAGGAGCACGGATCCTCACGGTCAGCATGCTCCACTCGAGCGGTTGGACCTCCCAGCCTCTGACCGCGACGGGAACGTGGCCGCTCCTGGGGCTCGGAGCCCCGAGCTGCGTGGTCGCCCCGCCCCCGGCTTGAATGCCGAACGGCGCCCCGTCGCCGAAGCGGAGGAGCGCCGTTCGAGCGGGCGATGCCGGTCTACGGCAGCAGGCGGTTCGGCCCGCGGAAGAGGTAGGTGGTCTCGCGGATCGAGGACTGTCCGAGCATGAGCATGAGCACCCGGTTGAGTCCCATGCCGAACCCTCCGTGCGGGGGCACGCCGTAGCGGAAGAAGTCGAGGTAGAAGCCGAGCTCCTTCGGATCCATGCCCTTCTCGATCGCCTGGGCCTCGAGCACCTCGATGCGGTGCTCGCGCTGCGCGCCCGTGGAGATCTCGGTTCCGTTGTAGATGAGGTCGTAGCTCTTGGTGAGCGCCCCGTCGCCCTCGTGGCGCATGTGGTAGAACGGGCGGATCGACCAGGCGTAGTCGGTGAGGAAGACGAAGTCGTGACCGTACTTCTCCTTGACGTACGCCGCGATCCGACGTTCGCCCTCGGGATCCATGTCGGCGTCGGCGCGCGGCACCTCGTACCCGCGCTCCTTCACGATCTCCTTCGCCTCGGCGAGCGGGATCCGCGGGAACGGTCGCGTCGGGACCTCGATCTCGATGCCGAAGAGCTTCTGGATCGCCTCGCCGTGCTTCTCCTTGACGGCGGCGAGACCCGCGACGATGAGTTCCTCGTGGAGCTCCATGACGTCCTCGTGCGAGTCGATCCAGCTCAGCTCCGCGTCGACGGAGGTGAACTCGGTCGCGTGGCGGGAGGTGAACGAGGGGTCGGCGCGGAACGCCGGACCGACCTCGAAGATGCCGCCGAAGCCGGCCGCCTGCGCCATCTGCTTGAAGAACTGCGGGCTCTGCGCGAGGAACGCCTGGCCCTCGAAGTACTCGACCTCGAAGAGCTCGGCGCGCGACTCGGAGGCGCTCGCCATCAGCTTCGGCGTCTGCACCTCGATGAAGTCGTGCTCGATCCAGACCTGGCGCAGCGCGTTGAGGAAGGTCGTCTGCACGCGGAAGACGAGGTTCTGCTCGGGCCTGCGCAGGTCGAGGAAGCGCCAGTCCATGCGCACGTCGAGCCCCGAGTCGGCCGCCACCGGGTTGTCGGGCAGCGCGCGCGCGACCACCTCGATCGTCTCGATCTGGATCTCCACGCCGCCGAGCTTCACGCGCTCGTTGTGCTGCAGTTCGCCCGTCACGGTGATGAAGGTGCCGTGCGTGAGCTCGGCGATGGTGCTCGTGCGATCGAGCAGGATATCGGAGCGCGGGTTCTCGGGATCCGGCTCGCGCAGCACGCCGCCGTTGACGAGCTGCACGGCGCCCGACTCGTCGCGGAGCACCACGAACTGCACGTACCGCTGGTCGCGCACCTTCTCGACCCAGCCGGAAACTCGTACGGGGCCGTCCTCGCGGGCGGCCAGGTCCTTGATCAATACGCGCTCAGTCACCCCGACAGTCTAGTGGTTGGCGCGATTTAAATTACATGTGAGTGCTATAATCAATCACTACATATCCTCAACAATTAGTATAATTGCAGGGAATCCGAGATTCCTGATGGTTCGTTCCCTTAGGTCCAGGGTGTCTCATTAGGTGATGAAGGATGCGTCTCTCCATGCGTAGCGTGGATGATCCCTGCTGTGGATAAGTGAGCGATTGGCCGGTGTCATTCGTGTCGCGCGTAGCGCGAGTTCAGATGGGAATGGGCCGGTTCGGTGTCGGTGCCTGATCAAGTCGGGGTCTCCGACCTCCCCGGCTTGTTCTATCGTCCTTTTATTCCTGGGGTGAAGAGTTCACGCATTGTGATCAGCGATTCTTCTTGCCTGAATGTTGCGACCCTCGGATAAGAGCCTTGCTCTTGACGGAGGGTTGCTGGTCAGATGTCGTAGCCGTATGCGCGACCACATCAAGAAGCAGAGCACCAGCGATAGAAGTGTGGATGCCCGGCTCACCCAGTGCGTGGATGAGCATCAGAATGTCATGTGCCGCGAAGGCACAGGCCGAGGCCGCGCTGCCCGGGGCGGCGTCCAGCCGACAGCCGCCGGTAACCCTCCCGTCACCCCGAGCTGCTAGCAACGAGACATGAATGTCATGGCATCCCCTCCGGTCGGCGGCACCCGAGCGCTGCTGCAGTCCCTCGCGCCGTCCCTCGTCCCGAGCGAGCGCCGGGTGGCGCAGGTCTGCATCGACGAGCCGGATCGTGTTGTCGCGATGTCCGCGGCGGACCTCGCCCGCCGGGCCGGGGTATCGCCCGCCACCGTGGTGCGCGCCTGTCAGCGCATGGGTCTCGGAGGATTCCAGCGGCTGCGGGAGCTGCTGATCCGGGATCAGGCCGTGCCCGCCGGACATGCGCACTCCGACGCGCTTCCGGCGGCGCCGCAGCACCCCGTGGAACAGGTGTTCGAGCGGGCGATCGCGGGGATCAACGGCGCTCTCGGAGCCCTGGACTTCACCGCCTTCGACGCTGCGGCGAAGCGGATCCGCGAGTGCGGCCGGCTGCTCGTGGTCGGCAACGGGGCCTCCCTCGCGGCCGCGCAGTCGGTCGCCCTGCACTTCCTGAGCAGCGGCAAGGTGTGCGAGAACCCGGTCGACATCGTCACGCAGCACATCGCCGCCAAGCTGCTGGGGCCGGGCGACGTGTGCCTCGCGGTGAGCGACAGCGGCATGAACCACTTCACCCTGCGCGCGGCCCGTCTCGCCTCGGGCAGCGGGGCGACCGTGATCGCGATCACGAGCTACGGGAAATCCGAGCTCGCCGCGGTCGCGGATCACACCCTCGTCGCCGGGGCGGACTTCCACAGCTGGAACGACAGCACCGTCACGGGGAACATCGTGCAGATGCTCCTGCTCTCGGCCCTGCACGCCGCGGCGCTCGGCACGCTCCCCGACGCGATCGCGGCGCGGGCCGAGGCCCTCGACGAGGTGCGAACGATGGTCTCGCGCACGATGTGAGCTCGGGATCGGCCCCGATGCGGGCTCGGAACCGTTCACGTCGTTCACCCGGAGCACGGGGAATTCGCGGGATCGGCCCCCGCGGTTCGGGATCCCGTCTCCCGGTGTTCACCGACGCCGCCCACGCTGGAATCAAACGTTCCCTGAGATCCGAGATTCAGGAAACCCGATTCCCTGGGAGGTGGCCGGTGGCCAGACTCGTGCTCAATCAGATCACCCGAGAGTTCGGTGACTTCACCGCGACGGACCGCATCTCGCTCGACATCGAGGACGGCGAGTTCCTCGTGCTGCTCGGCCCCTCGGGCTGCGGCAAGACGACCCTGCTGCGGATGATCGCGGGGCTGCTCGAACCGACGAGCGGCAGCATCGAGGTCGACGGAGCCGACATCACGGCGCTGCCCGCGCGGAAGCGAGATCTCGCGATGGTCTTCCAGAGCTACGCCCTCTACCCGCATCTCTCGGTCGAGAAGAACCTCGCGTTCCCGCTCAAGGTGCGGAAGACGCCGAAGACCGAGATCGCCGAGCGGGTCCGATCCGCAGCCGAGACGGTCGAGATCGCGCACCTGCTCGATCGCAAGCCGAAGGAGCTCTCCGGCGGGCAGCGGCAGCGCGTCGCAGTCGCCCGCGCGCTCGTGCGCGAGCCGCGAGCCTTCCTCATGGACGAGCCCCTCTCGAACCTCGACGCGAAGCTCCGCACGGCGACCCGTCGCGAGCTCGCGGCGCTGCATCGCAAACTCGGTGCCACCTTCATCTACGTCACCCACGACCAGGTCGAGGCGATGACGATGGCGACGAAGATCGCGCTGCTGAACGGGGGCCGGATCGAGCAGCACGGCACGCCCGAGGAGCTCTACGACACCCCGAGCTCGGTCTTCGCGGCCGGTTTCCTCGGATCCCCCGCCATGAACCTCCTCGACGCGACGCTCACCACGACCGACGGCAAGATCTCGGTGTTCGCGCCGGGCGTCGAGGCCGTGCTGTGGGAGGGTGCGACTCCCGAGCGCGACATCGTCATCGGTGTGCGGCCCGAGCACCTCTCGGTGTTCGCCGCCGGCGCGCCCGAGGCGGTCCCGACGGCCGGTGTCGCGCTGCGCGGCACGGTCGAGCTGATCGAAAACCTCGGCCGGGAGCAGCTCGTGCACTGCCGAGTCGGCGAGGAGCGCGTCACCGTCGCGTGCGAGCGCGAGGACGCCTGGGGGATCGGCGAACTCGTCGTGCTCGCGGCCCCCGTCTCGCGCGTGCACCTCTTCGACCGCGAGAGCGGACGGCGACTCGAGTGGCGGTCGGAGGCCGGGAGCACGGCAGCCGGCCCCGAGCGCCGTGCAGCGGGCCGCGCCGTCACGCGCGCCGATCACCGTGCCGACTCGCGCGCGGACTCGCGCGCCGAACTCCCGGCCGGCAGCCTCCCGCTCTCCTCCTGAACCACCCGCTCTCAATCCATCCCGCCACTCCCTCCCACCCAGCATCCCGAAAGGATCACCCCACCATGCGACTCCGACGTCCCGCCGCTCTCGGCGCACTCGCCGTCCTCGCGAGCCTCACCCTGGCCTCGTGCTCGTCGGCCGCCGCCGGCACCGGATCCGCCGCCTCGGTCGTCCCCGAGCTGAGCGACGACCAGCAGGTCGAGATCGTCTTCGAGAGCTACAACCTCACGCAGGCCGGCGTCTGGACCGACACCGTCAATCAGCTGATCTCTGAGTTCGAGGAGGAGCACCCGAACATCTCGGTCAAGGCGCAGCCGACCCAGGGTGCCGGGGCCGCCTCGGGCAACTACGTCAGCAGCGTGCAGACCCAGCTGCTCGCCGGCAACCCGCCGGACGTCGCCCAGCTCACCTTCGACGCGCTCGAGTACACGGCGACGCAGCTCGGCGCCAAGCCGCTGTCCGACCTCGTGAGCGAGGAGGAACTTGAGGAGCACTTCGGCGGCGAGAACCCGATGCACCCGAACGCGAAGGTGCTCGCCGACTGGAACGGCAAGACCTACGGGATGCCCTACGTGTTCTCGACGCCTGTGCTGTTCTACAACGCCGACATGCTCGCCGCGGCCGGCGTGCCCGCGGACGCGGACCTCTCCACCTGGGACGCGGTCGAAAAAGTCGCGGCCCAGGTTACCGCGCAGACCGGCAAGCCGTCCCTCGACATCAACTGCACGGTCAAGGGCGGCCACTGGTGCATGCAGGGGCTCTTCAAGTCGAACGGCGCGGAGGTGCTCTCCGACGATCGCACGAAGATCGGCTTCGGCTCGCCCGAGGCCGCCGAGACGGTCGCCCGTTTCGCCGAGATGACCGAGTCGGGGGTGCTGCGCAGCGCCGACGCCGCGGCCCAGATGGAGGGCCTCGCCAAGGGCGACACCGCGATGATCCTCACCACCTCGGCGCTGCAGGGCATGTTCATGCAGGCTGCGGACGCCGGCGGCTGGAGTCTCGCCGCCGCTCCGATGCCCGCCTTCGAGGGGCAGGAGGCCGTGCCCACGAACTCGGGATCCGCGCTCTTCGTGCTGAGCGATGATCCCGCGAAGCAGCGCGCCGGGTGGGAGCTCATCAAGTTCCTCACGAGCGACCGCGCCTACGAGCTGATCTCGAGCCAGATCGGGTACCTGCCGCTCCGCACCGGCCTGGTCGAGGAGGGCGGCGCACTCGACGAGTGGGCGCAGGAGAACCCGCTGATCGAGCCGAACCTCTCGCAGCTCGACCGCATGCAGCCCTGGGTGTCCTACCCCGGCAACAGCTACGTGCAGGTCGACGACCTGCTCGCGACGGCGGTCGAGGAGGTCGTCTACTACGGCAAGCCCGCCGAGGAGACCATGACCGAGGCCGCCGAGCGCGCCCAGGAGCTGATCGGCTAGCGCCGATCCGGATCCGACACCGACGAACGAGGAGGACATCATGGATACACTCGCACTCGCCCCGGAAGCCGTCGCCTCGCCGGCGCTCGTCATCGAGGGGACGTACAACTTCCGCAGCACCGCGGGGTACGCGGTGACGGGGACCGCCGTCGCGGCCGGCAGCGTACGGGAGGGCAGTCTCTTCCGGTCCGACGCGCTGCACCGGCTGAGCGACGCCGGCAAGCAGCAGTTCGCGGCGCACGGCATCGCCCGGGTCATCGACCTCCGCGACGACGAGGAGCTGCGGCACTCGCCGAGTGCGCTCGCCGCCGACGCGGTCGAGACCGTGCACCACCCCGTCTTCGGAGGAGCGGGCCTGCCCGACACCCTCGGCACCGTCTCGATCGCAGAGGTCTACCGCTACATCGTCGAGGCCCGAGCTGAGCGGGTCGCGGGAGCGGTGCGCCTGATCGCGGACGCCCCTGCAGGCGGTGTGCTCGTGCACTGCACCGCTGGAAAGGACCGCACCGGCCTCGTCGTGGCCTCGGCGCTCGCCGCCGTGGGCGTGCCGCGCGAGCAGGTCGTCGCCGATTACGCCGCGAGCGCGGAGAACCTCGCGGGCGAGTGGGCCGAGCGGATGCTCGCCAGTGCCGCCGAGCGCTTCGGCGACCTCGACGAGACTCTGCGGGAGCTCATGACCGGAAGCCCCGCCGCAGCGATGGATCAGACCCTCGACCTCATCGATTCGCGTTACGGGGGCGTCGAGCGGATGCTGCTCGACAACGGCCTCGACGACGATGCGCTCGCGCGACTGCGGGATCGACTCGTCGCCTAGCCGCCGGATCCCGAACCCAACCCCACCCGCTCCATCTGAAAGGACGCACCATGACCGTCTCCCAGCACCCGCCCGTCGAGCACTTCATCCTGCACCTCAGCGACACCCACTTCGTCGGCGACGGCGAGCTCCTGCACGGGTCCGTCGACAGCGACGCCAACCTCCGCCGGCTCTTCGAGGACTTCGCGAGAAGCCAGGCCCGCCCCGAGGCCATCGTCTTCACCGGGGACCTCGCCGACACCGGCCGCGAGGACGCCTACCGCCGCCTCCGCGCACTTGTGGAGCCCGCGGCCGAGGCGATCGGCGCGCAGGTGATCTGGGTGATGGGCAACCACGACACCCGGACTCCCTTCCGGAAGCTGCTGCTCGACTCCGATGCGGGCGAGGAGAGCGTCGACGCCGTCTACGACGTCAACGGACTGCGCATCATCGCCCTCGACTCGACCGTGCCCGGGCAGCACCACGGCGAGATCACCGACGAGCAGTACGCGTGGCTCGCCGAGGTGCTCGCGACCCCGGCGCCCGACGGGACCCTCATCGCGCTGCATCACCCGCCCGTGCCCACCCTCATCGACGCCATCTCCTTCGTGGAGCTGCGGGATCAGGAGCGTTTCGCCGACGCGATCCGCGGGACCGACGTGCGCGGAGTGCTCGGCGGGCACCTGCACTTCAACACCTTCAGC
>JAPSIU010000454.1 GCA_031178565.1 Leucobacter sp.
CGTGCACGCCGCGGCCACCGACGACACGGTGTTCATCGCAGTGCATAATTTCAGCGATGAACCCTGCTCCGTCGAGGTGCCCCTGGCAGAGATCTGCGGCGACCGGGAGCTGATCGACCTGCTCACGATCCGGGACGTCGAGCGGCCGGACGACGGCCGCCTGCACGTCGCCCTCGAGGGGTACGGCTTCCGCTGGTTCCGCGCGAAGCGTCGGGAGGCGGCCGCCCGCGCCTGAGGATCCGCCCCGCGCCGCGCCGCGCGTGCGCATCGCGCCCCGTGACCGGGGAGAATGGAGCGGAGAGCGTAGGGAGGGAGCGTCGTGGATCGAGCGGGCGCGCTGAACGGCGAGCGCGGCGAGCGCGGCGAACTCGTGACGGGACTCCTGCGCGCGGTCCGCGGGTTCGGCGACGCGCACGACCGCATGAACAGCGGTATGAAGCGCGGTATGGACATGAACCTGACGGACCTCGCCGCCCTGCGCCTGCTCATCATCCGCGAGGAGCAGGGGCGTCCGGTCAGCCCGAACGAGATCGCGAGGCACCTGCGCATCTCGACGGCCTCGACGACGAAGCTGCTGGACCGGCTCTCCGCCGCCGGACACGTGCGGCGCGTTCCGCACCCGAGCGATCGCCGCGGTCGTGTCGTCGAGCTCACCGACCTCTCGCGGGCGGAGTTCTTCCGCCTCTTCGGCCCGAGGCTCGCCGCGATGCGCGGTGCGCTCGACGGCTTCGATGCGGCAGAACTCGACGCGGCGGTGCGGGTGCTCGAGGCGGTCGGTGCGGCGCTCGACCCGGGCGACCCCGACGAGTGAGGATCCCGGGACCCGCCCACGCGGCCCCGGCACTCGTCGAGTGCGGGTCTACTCGCTGAGTGCCGCCGCGATGGCCGCCTCGGCGGTGCGGTGACGGAACTCGAAGCCCGAGCCCGCGAGCACGGAGGGTGTCACGCGGGCATCCGAGAGCAGCAGCGAGTCCGCTGCGTCGCGTCCGAGCCCGATGCGAAGCGCCCACGCGGGAGCGGGAAGGAGGAACGGACGGCGCATCGCGCGTCCGAGCCCGCGGCCGATCCCGTTCGCGGTCGCCGGCATCGGACCGGCGAGGTTCACCGGGCCCGAGACGTCGGAGCCGATGAGGTGGCGGATCGCGCGCACTTCGTCATCGAGCGAGATCCAGGGCCACGTCTGGGTACCGGGCCCGAGCGGCCCGCTCAGACCGAGCTCGGTGAGCGCGAGAAGCGGCTTCAGCACGCCGCGCCGGTGGAGCAGGGGAGCGGTCCGCAGCAGCACGACGCGCGCGTCGGGGGCGGCCGCGAGCGCCTCGCGCTCCCACTCGACGCAGAGCTGCGCGAGGAAGGTGTCGCCCGCGCGGCTCGCCTCGGTGAGCGATTCCCCCGGGCGGTCCCCGTAGAATCCGACCGCCGACGCCGAGAGGAACGCGGGCGCGTCCGAGCCGAGCGAGCGCAGGGCGGTTGCGATCGCGCGGGTCGGGACCAGCCGGGACTCGCGCAGCGTCCTCCGGTAGGCGGCGGTCCAGGGGAGTCTGCCGATGCTCGCCCCGTTGAGGCAGACGACCGCGTCGACGCCCTCGAGCGCGGCGGGGTCGAGGGGACGGCCGTCTGCAAGCCACTCGATCTCGTCGTCGGAGCGAGCCGGCCGCCGCACGAGGCGCGTCACCCGGATCCCGTCGGCCCAGAGGGACCACGTGAGCGCCGCCCCGATCAGCCCCGATCCGCCCGCGATCACCACGTGCCCGTCCATCGCGCACCTCATTCCTCTCGAATCCGTTCGATCCTAGGGTCTCTCCCACGACTCGATATCGCCTGGGACGACCACGAAGAGCGGGTGCGCGCTCGCGGTCGCTGCCGCCCAGCGAGCGGCGTCCCCCGGGCTGCGCTCGTGCAGCTTCCGACCGAGGTGCTGCCACTCGTGATCGAGCTGACCGCGAGTGACGGGAATCGCGGGAACCCGCGCTTCGCGAGTCGTCGGCGGACGCAGGATTCGCGAGGCGTCGAAGCGGTAGCCGCGCATCCGGGCCTCCTCGGCGACGCCGCTCAGGTAGGTCCCCACTGAGGCCAGAGGGTCGGGTTGCGCGCGGAAGCGCTCCAGCTGCGGGTGGTTCCGGTAGCCCCGGGTGCGCTCCGCGAGGACGGGCTGAC
>JAPSIU010000112.1 GCA_031178565.1 Leucobacter sp.
GACACCCTGGCACGCATCACCCATCCTCCCGGCGTGGAGGCCGCACTTCGCGCCAACTCAAGGGCGATGGAGCGGGCGGTGGAGCGGGCGATGGAGCGGGCGGCGGAGCGATCCGCCGAGCGATCCCCCGCTACCGCACCGCGGTGCGGCGCATGCAGAACCAGGTTCCGAGGAGTGCGAGGACCGCCACTCCGACCGCGACGAGCGCGACCCGCGGCCGGGTGATGCCCGCGATGATCTCGCCGAACTGCGGCACGAGGATCAGCAGCAGCGTCACCAGCACGAGCGCGAGTGCCAGCGCGAGGATCGTCGGGCCCTTCGAGCCGAAGCGCACCCAGACCGCGCCGAACACGCCGCCGATGCTCAGCGACACGAACACCCCGAGGAACACGGTCGGGATCAGCACCCAGACGTCGCCCGAACCGAGACCGTAGTTGTCGAGGGCGTACGCGCCGAAGAACCAGTGTCCGGTCGCGAGCTCGATCCCGAGCAGCACCGCCATCACGAGCGTGATGTAGGCCGACTGGATCAAGTTCGCGATCGCGGTCCCCGCCACGTAGTTGCGGCGCGTCGTGCCGAGCGCGAGGGCGAAGGGGAAGGTGGTCGCGACCGCCTGCACCCCGAGGTAGATGAGGAAGCCCGGCAGCGACCAGATCATGCCCATGTTGCCCCGGGCGCCGTCGGCGTACGAGGGATCGGCGGGATCCATGCCCGCGCGCTGCAGGATGAAGGCGATGACCATCGTGATCACCAGCACGAGTCCGACGATGTAGAGCGGCACCGCGAACATGATCTCCGGCTTGTTCAGGTGCAGACGGGTGACTTTGATGATGCGTTCCATGATCATGCTCCGTTCCGGGAAGAGGCTCGTTCGGTGTCCTCCGACGCCGGCCGTTCCGCGCCGGACGCATCCGCCCCCGTGTCGGCGGGAGCCTGGTCGGGGCCGATGTCGACGGGCCGGTGCGTGGGCGTGTCGGATCCGTCGAAGCCGTAGGCCGCGACGAGTTGCTGCAGCGTGACCGGGCCGAGCTCGAGATCCAGGGACGCCGCGGCGCCGCGGTCCTCGGCCGTCAGGCGGCCCTCGACCACGACGGTCGCGAGCCCGCCGATGCTGTGCCGGGAGAGCACCCGGCGCCCCGCTGCGTACTCGGCGACCGCCGAGGCGCGCCCCGACACCTCGTGCGCCATACCGCGCAGCTCGTCGGTCTCGGCGTCCTGCACCACGCGCCCCCGGTCCAGGATCACGACGTGCTCGAGGAGGCGATCCATCTCGTCGATGAGGTGCGTCGAGAGGACGATCGTACGCGGGTGCTCCGTGTAGTCCCGGATCAGCACGTCGTAGAAGTGGGTGCGAGCGGTCGCGTCGAGCCCCAGGTAGGGTTCGTCGAAGAACGTGACCGGGGCGCGGGAGGCGAGGCCGAGCACGATGCCCAGCGCGGAGAACTGCCCGCGCGAGAACTTCTTGATCACCGGCTTCTTCGGGATGCGGAACAGCTCCACCAACTCGTCGGCGAGCGACTGATCCCAGTTCGGGTAGAAGACCCGCGCGATCCGGAGCGCGTGCATCAGCTTGTAGTCGTCGGGGTAGCGCTGGTTGTCGCGGATGAAGCACATCTGCTCGAGCGCGCGCGGGTGCTCGAAGGGCGCTTCACCGAGCACCCGCACCTCGCCCGACGTCGGCTGATCCTGCGCCGTCACGAGCGACATGAACGTGGTCTTGCCCGCGCCGTTGCGGCCGAGCAGGCCAGTGATGGTGTTCTTCTTGATCCGCACGCTCACGTCGTCGAGCGCTCGGGTCTCCCCGTGCACCCGCGTGAGCCCGCGGGTCTCGATGGCGATGGTCATGATGTGTCCCTCCTGTGTTCGGGTACGTCGATGGCGACTGAGGCGGTTACCGCCTCGGTCGAGTTCTGGGGCTGCTGTGCTGGTGTCAGTTCGGGATCATGGCCGGGCGCGGACCCCCGCATCGGATTCGGCCGGCCCGAGTCGACCGGGATCCTCTTCGGACTCGATCAGCCGGACGAGCTGAGCCGTGTCGAGGCCGAGCTCCCTCGCCTCGGCGAGCATGGGCCGTACGTAGCTCTCGACGAAGCCGCGCTGCCGCTCGTTCGCGATGCGCGCCTTGGCGCCGTCGGCGACGAACATGCCGATGCCGCGCCGCTTGTAGAGGATCTCGCGGTCGACGAGCAGGTTCAGCGCCTTCCCCGCCGTCGCGGGGTTGATGCGCATGTACGCGGCGAGTTCGTTCGTCGAGGGCACCTGCTCGCCCTCTGCGTACGTTCCCCGCAGAATGTCGCTCGCGAGGCGATCGGCGAGCTGCAGGAAGATCGGTCGTGTGTCGTCGAACATCGTGCACCTCCTTCGCGGCGATCGGGGGCCCTCGGGCTCCCTGGTTAGTTACTTCACTAATGAACCTACGCACCTCGAGCGACTCTGTCAAGGGCACCGGTGGATCTCGTCCTCCGCCCCGCTCGAGGGCAGGGAGCCCGCAGCACCATCGCCGTCGGCGTCTAGTGGATCCACCTCGAAGCGAACCGCACCGATCCGCGCTCGATGAGCGGCATCGGGAGCAGCGTCCGCTCGGCCCGCCGGTCGCCGAGCAGCATCTCGACGCCCAGCCGTCCCATCTCCGTATAGGGCAGGCGGGCCGTGGTGAGCCCCGGTCTGAGATACGCCGCGAGCTCCTCATCGTCGAATGAGACGATCGAGAGATCGTCGGGAACGCGCAGACCGCGCTCGGCGGCCGCCTGGTAGATGCCGAACGCCACATTGTCGTTGCCCGCGATGACGGCCGTCAGATCGGGATGCGCGTCGAGCATGGGGCCGCCGTACTCGTACCCCACCTCCGGCGCCCAGTCCGGCACGTCGACCCGCACCGGCACCACCTCCGCACGCGCGAGCCCCGAGGAGATGCCGGCGAACCGATCGCGGATCGTCGCCGACGCGCTCGCGACGGTCCGCGCCTCGGGGAGATCTCCGAGGATGCCGATGCGTCGGTGCCCGCGCTCGACGAGATACCGCGCGACCGCCTCGCCCGCCCGGTGCTCGTCGGGCAGCACGCACGGGTGCCCCTCCGGCGATGCGCCGTTGATCAGCACGAGCGGCAGTTGCGCCGGTGTCGGCGGCACGTCGACGACTCGAGCGGCCATGAGGCCGATGAGCAGGCCGTCGACGCGGCGATCGGTCATCTCCTCCACGGCTTCGGAGAGCTCGCCGCCGCGGCCGGTCTCGCTCATGAGCACCGTGTGTCCGTGAGCCCTCGCCGCCTCGAGCACACCCCCGATCATGGCTGAGGCGTATCGCGTCAGCGTCACCTGATCGGAGACGAAGCCGATCGTGCGCGTTCTCCCCAGGCGCAGGCTCTGGGCAGCGGGGTTGGGCCGGTAGCCCAGCTCGGCGGCGGCGGCGCGCACCCGCTCGACCGCCTCGGCCGAGAGGCGGGATCCCGGCCGGTCGTTCAGGATCAGACTGACGGCGGCCGTCGACATCTCGGCCCGACGCGCGACGTCCGCGAGGGTGGGGCGGCGGGGCGGGTCTTCGGTCACGGCTCCCCCTCGATCCGATGCTCACTCCGATGCGGCGTCACCACCACGATACCGAGGCCGATCGGTCCGGCCGACCGAACCGGCTGAGAAACGTCGTTGACCGCCGGGCCCGCCGCGTGTTATTTTTCCTTGGCTAAATCCTTTTAGCAGTCAGATGACCCGATCCGGAAAGCATCTGCCCTCGAGCAGCGTCGCTCAGGGCCGGATCGGAGACCAACGGAGGTCCACACGTATGGCTATCAACACGCGCCTGTTCAAGAACGGCGCCTATCTGCACAGCTCGACAACGCTGTTCGTCTTCTTCGCCTCGTGGGGCATCTGGTGGTCGTTCTTCGCGGTCTGGCTCGACAAGGGCCTCGGGCTGAGCGGCGGCCAGATCGGCACCGTCTACTCGGTGAACTCGCTCACGACGATCGCGGTGCTGCTCTTCTACGGCACGATGCAGGACCGCCTCGTCTTGAAGCGGCACCTCGTCATCCTGTCCTCGGCGGTCATGGCCTGCCTGGCCCCGTTCGCACTCTTCGTCTACGAACCGCTTCTGAGCAACGAGAGCACGTTCTTCTTCGGCGTTCTGGCCGGAGCCGTCTACCTGCCGTTCGGCTACACCGCCGCGGTCGGCCTGCTCGAGGCATTCTCCGAGCGCATGAGCCGCACCTACGGCTTCGCCTACGGTCAGGCTCGCGGGTGGGGATCCCTCGGCTACGGCGTGGCAGCCCTGTTCACCGGCTTCATCTTCACCATCGATCCGGCGATCAACTTCTTCCTCGGATCGGCGCTCGGCATCCTCTGCCTGCTCGTGCAGATCTTCTGGAAGACCGATCACGTCCCGCTCGCGCCGGGCCACACGGCGCACCCGCACGCTCCGAACCTGCGCGAGATGGCTTCCGTGCTGAAGCTCAAGGGCGTCTGGGTCGTCATCGGCTTCGTGATCTTCAGCTGGACGTTCTACAACCTCTACGACAATCAGATGTTCCCGAACTTCTATGCCGGCCTGTTCGAGAACGAGGACGTCGGCATCCACACTTACGGCATCCTGAACTCGGTGCAGGTGTTCGCCGAGGCCGGCTGCATGATGCTCGTCCCGATCCTCATGCGGCGGGTGGGCGTGCGCAACATCCTGCTGCTGGGCGTCTCGGTGATGTGCCTGCGCATCCTCGGTTCGGCAGTCTTCACCGATCCCATCGTCATCTCGTGCGTGAAGATGCTCCACGCGATCGAGGTGCCGCTGTTCGTCCTCGGCATCTTCCGCTACCTCACGCTGCACTTCCCCGCAGCGCTCTCCGCGACGCTGTACATGGTCGGCTTCGAGATCGCGGCCCAGCTCGGCAACACGCTCTTCGCGACCCCCTTCGGGTACATCCGCGACGCGATCGGCTTCCAGCCCACCTTCCTCGTGATCGCAGCCGTGGTCGCGGGCGCGGGCGTCTGGGCGTTCTTCGCCCTCAAGAAGGACGACCAGGATGTCCAGGGCGATCCGTTCCTCCGCGACTCCCAGCGCTCCGGCGTGACCGGCGTGCTCAAGACGGTTCCGCAGTGACGGTCGCGCCGCCGCCGCGCAATCGCTAGGGGCCGCGAGCACCGTGCGCCCCCGGCCGGTGAGGCCCCTCGTCTGGTTCGACCCGCGGGCGAGCCGACGAGGGGCCTCCTGCCGTAGAATCGAAGTTTGCTCGGCCCGCCTCACGCTCTGATTCAGAACCGGGACACATGAACAGCCTGCATTTCTCCCCCCACCGCAACTGGATGAACGATCCGAACGGCCTGATCTTCCACAAGGGCCGCTACCACCTCTACTTCCAGCACAATCCGCTGGGCATCGACCACGGCAACATGAGCTGGGGGCACGCGTCGAGCATCGACCTCATCCACTGGGAGCATCACCCCGTCGCCATCGAGTTCGACGAGGCCGAGGAGATCTTCTCCGGCTCGATCGTCGTCGACGCCGAGAACACCACCGGTTTCGGCACCGCCGCGAATCCCGCGCTCGTCGCCTTCTACACCTCGGAGTCGAGGACGCGGGATCATCAGGCGCAGTCCGTCGCGTTCAGCCTGGACGATGGGATGACCTGGACCAAGTATGCGGACAACCCGGTGCTGGATCGCTCGTCGGCGCACTTCCGCGACCCGAAGATCATCCGCTGGGAGGGCGCCGCGGAGTCGTACTGGGTCATGGTGGCGGTGGAGGCGGAGGATCGCCAGGTGGTGCTGTATCGCTCCGACGACCTGCTGTCGTGGACGCACCTCTCCTCCTTCGGCCCCGAGGCGGCGGTGGGGGGCGTCTGGGAATGCCCGGATTTGTTCCCCCTGCGCCTCGAGGGGACCGACGAGACGCACTGGGTGCTGCTCGTGAGCCTCAGCCCGGGCGGGATCGGCGGCAGCTCGGGCACGCAGTACTTCGTCGGCGAGTTCGACGGCCGCGCGTTCACGCCGCACGAGCGCTCCCCCCGGGTCCGGCCCGACGACGACACCGGAATGCGCTCGCTCGACTGGCTCGACTACGGCCACGACTGCTACGCCGGGGTGAGCTTCGCCGGGCTCCCCGACGACCGCCGCACCCTCATCGCCTGGATGAGCAACTGGGACTACGCGCGCACGTTTCCCGTGGATCCCGAGCGGCCGGTGCGGGGCAGCACGACGCTGCCGCGCAGGCTGTCGCTCGTGTCCGTCGACGGTCGCCCCCGCCTGCTCCAGACGCCGGTCGCTCCGCCCGTCACGGAGACCACCCGCCTGGAGGGCGTCGAGGTGTCCGACCCGCTCCTGATCCCCGGTCCCGTGGGACAGCGCATCGAGCTCACCGCCGCCCTCGACGGCGCTTCGGGTTTCGCGCTCCGATTCGAGGGCGACGACGAGCGCGTACTCGAGATCGTCTACGACGCCGCGTCGCAGGAGCTCAGCTGCGATCGGCGCGGCAGCTCGGCCGGCTTCCCCGAGGAGTTCGCGGGGGTGCGGCGAATGCCCGTCGCGGCGGCGCCGGAGATCACGCTCACGCTGTGGCTCGACGAGCGTTCCGTCGAGATCTACGCCGAGGACGGAACCCGGGTGCTGACCGACCTCATCGGCGTGCTCCGCGCTCCGCGCCTGTGCGTCGCCGGCGTCGGGGGGAGCGTGCGGATCATGAGCCTGGTGATGTCCGAGATCGCCGGCGCTTCGGCTGCGGACGCAGCGGAAGCCCCCGGGCCGGATCCCGAAACGGACGATCCGGGAACGGACGATCCGGGGTCCCGCCGAGCCCTCGTGATCGGCGAGGCGCTGATCGACATCGTCAAGCACGCGGATCCCTGCGCCGAACCCACCCGGCCGCGCACCGAGCACCGCACTGAAGACCGCGTCGAGGAGCACGTCGGCGGGAGCCCCGCGAACGTCGCGATCGGGATCGCTCGCCTCGGCCATCCGGTGCGCCTCCTCACGAGGCTGGGCAGGGACGAGCGCGGGCGGCGCATCGCGGGCCTCCTCTCCGACGAGGGCGTCGAGCTCCTCCCCGACTCCTGGGACGCGGGGGCGACCTCGACCGCGCACGCGCGCATCGCAGCGGACGGCAGCGCTGACTACCGCTTCGACATCGACTGGCGGCTGCCCGAACGCGCTCCCCGACTCCCGTCGCTGGTCCACGCCGGATCCATCGCCCTGTTCCTCGAACCGGGGGGATCCCGGGTCCTCCGATTGCTGGAACGGTTCGCGGAGACGGCGCTCGTCACGCTGGACCCGAACATCCGCCCCTCGCTGCTGGGAGATCACGCCGATGCCGTGCGGCGCTTCGAGCGAGCCGCGGCACTCGCGGATCTCGTGAAGCTCAGCGACGAGGACGCCGCGTGGCTCTACCCGGAGCTCGGCCTGGAGGCGGCAGCGCTGCGCGTGCGGGAGCTGGGGCCGAGCATCGTCGTCGTCACGCTCGGTCCCGAGGGCGCGTTCGCCTTCTCCCCCGGTGGGATCAGTCGGATCCAGGCACGTGAGGTCGAGGTCGTGGACACGATCAGCGCCGGCGACTCGTTCATGGCCAGCCTCGCATCGAGCCTGCTCGATCTCGGGCTCGACGGCACGCTCGCCGCGCTTCCGCAGGTGCTCGACCGCGCCGCCCGCGCCGCCGCGATCGCCGTCTCGGTCGCCGGCGCGAATCCGCCCCGGCGAGATCAGCTCGACGTCGCGTCGGCCTGAGCTCGATCCTTGCGACGAATCATCAGATGAACTAGCTTAGGTATGCCTTACTTCCTCCGAGCGCCCCGCCGCTCCCCTCCGAAGGAACCCATGCCCGCTCAGAACATCACCGTCACCCACGCCAAGACCGGGCTCGTCACAGCCGAGGTCGCCCGAGCCGAGCGGATCTCCCCGAACTTCGCCCGCCTGACCCTCTCGGGCGAGGATCTGCGCGGTTGGCGCCACCTCGGATTCGACCAGTGGTTCCGCCTGGCGATACCCGTTGCCGGCGACGCCACGCGCTTCGACCGACTCTCCGACCGCTTCGACATGCGCGGCTACCTGCGGTACCTGTCGCTCCCGAAGGCGACCCGGCCGGCGATCCGCAACTATACGGTGCGGGATTTCCGCGCGGAGACGGGAGAGCTCGACATCGACTTCGTGACTCACGGTTCCGGAGACCCGGCGCACGCGGGGGTGGCAGGACCGTGGGCCGCTTCGCTTCCGGTGGGCGCTCCCGTCGCGCTCATCGACCAGGGCTGCGGCTACCGACCCGTCGAAGGCGTCGACCGGGTCGTACTGGCCGGCGACGAGAGCGCGATGCCGGCCGTGCTCGGGATCCTGCGGGATCTGCCGCGCGACGCAGTCGGCGACGCGATCATCGAGGTGCCGGACGACGCCGATCGGCAGACCCACGAGGCGCCGGACGGGGTTCGAGTGCACTGGATCACCCGGTCCGACAGTCCCGCGGCCCGTCCCGGCGACGCAGCGCTCGCGGCGCTGCGAGCGCTGCCGGTGTGGGACGGTCCGGTCTCCGCGTTCGTGGCCGGCGAGCAGCGGCTGGCCGCCGGCGGGCGACGGCACCTCATCGCCGAGCGCGGCGTGGCGAAGACCGCCGTGGACTTCTGCGGATACTGGCGGTCGCACTGAGCGGACCTGGTGCGGCGGCAATGCGGGCGCGGCAGGCAGCGCGGGCGCGGCAGGCAGCGCGGGCGCGGCAGGCAGCGCGGGCGCGGCGGGGAGCGCGGGCGCGGCGAGCG
>JAPSIU010000455.1 GCA_031178565.1 Leucobacter sp.
CTGCCACGCCTACAAGTGGCTCTGCGCGCCCCGCGGAACCGCCTTCCTCCCGGTTCGCGAGGGCCTCGAGCACGAACTCGTCCCGCTCGCCGCCGGCTGGTACTCGGCCGACGACGTGTGGGAGTCCTGTTACGCGGGCCACACGCCTCTCGCAACGGGCGCGGGGCGCTTCGACGTCTCGCCCTCCTGGCCCGTGCTGGGCGGCACGGTAGCGGCGCTCAGCCTCTTCGCCGAGCTGGATCCCTCCGCGGTGC
This sequence comes from Leucobacter sp., assembly GCA_031178565.1. Classification (GTDB taxonomy): domain Bacteria; phylum Actinomycetota; class Actinomycetes; order Actinomycetales; family Microbacteriaceae; genus Leucobacter. The sequence continues at coordinate 255 of JAPSIU010000455.1, forward strand.
ACGCCCATGATCTGCGCCTCGCGGGTGCCGCTCGCGAAGCGCTCGGCCTGCCCGCCGGCGATTCGGCGATCGTCACCTGGGCCGATCCCGACGGGCGGGACCTCGCGGCCACGCGGGCCGCCGGGATCACCGCATCGGGTCGGGCCGGGAACGCGCGGGTCGCCTTCCACCTCTGGAACACCGAGGAGGACGTCGAGCTGCTGGTCCGCTCGCTCGGCCGGTAGGCGGGACTACCCGCACTACCCAGCGGCGTAGGCCGCTGCGTCGCGCTTGTCCTGCTCGGTCGCGACGAGCTGCCCGCACGCGCCGTCGATCTCCTTGCCACGGGTGTCCCGGAGGGTGGTCGGGACGCCGGCGGCGTTCAACCGGTCCACGAACTCCCGGGTGACCTCCCGCGTCGAGGCCGTCCAGATGGACCCCGGCGTCGGATTGAGCGGGATCGGGTTCACGTGCACCCAGCCGCGCCCGCGGGCGTTCAGCTTCTCGGCGAGCAGGTCCGCGCGCCAGGGGTGGTCGTTCATGTCCTTGATGAGCGCGTACTCGATCGAGACCCGACGCCCCGTCTTCTCGTAGTAGCCGTAAGCGGCGTCGAGCACCTCCTCCACCTTCCACCGGCTGTTGACCGGGATGAGGTCGTCGCGCAGCTCGTCGTCGGGGGCGTGCAGGGAGAGCGCGAAGGTGATCGGGATGTCCTCGTCGGCGAGCTTGCGGATCGCGGGCGCGAGGCCCACGGTCGACACGGTGATCCCGCGCGCCGACATGCCGAGGCCCTCGGGCGACGGCGCGATCATCCGGTGCACCGCGTTCATGACGCGCTTGTAGTTCGCGAGCGGCTCGCCCATCCCCATGAAGACGATGTTGTTCACGCGCTCGGGCTCCGCGCCGTTGCCCGCCTCGCGCTTCCGCCCCAGACCGCCCTCCGCGATCACCCGGTTCGCCTGAACCACCTGATCGAGGATCTCGGCCGTCGACATGTTGCGGGTGAGCCCGGCCTGACCGGTCGCGCAGAACGGGCAGTTCATGCCGCAGCCGCACTGGCTCGACACGCAGAGCGTGATCCTGCCCGGATAGCGCATGAGCACCGACTCCACGAGCGCGCCGTCGAACAGCCGCCACAGGAACTTGACGGTCGCGCCGTCGTCGGTGACGAGACGCTTCACCTCGGTGAGCAGCGGCGGGAAGAACGCCTCGGCGAGCTCGGAGCGGCGATCCTTCGGCAGATCCGTCATGAGCTCGGGATCGCTCGTGTAGTGCTCGAAGTAGTGCTTCGAGAGCTGCTTCGCGCGGAACGCCGGCAGGCCGAGTTCGACGACCTTCGCCTCGCGCTCGGCGAGCGTCATGTCCGCGAGATGCGTCTGGGGCTGCTTCACGCGCGGCGACGCGAACTGCAGCGTCGGCCGGCCGTCGGGCCCCGAGAGCTGGGTCCAGCCCTCGGCTTTCGGGCGCACCTGGGGACGCGCGGCGGCCGGGCGCGGCCTCGTCTTGATCAGCTTGGGCGCGTCCGCGGCCTCGCCGTGATTGAGCTTGTTCGGATCCATCGCCTCTATTGTCGCACCCGCTCCTGACCGTTGGGCCGCCGGCCGCGTGTTCGACGGCTCGGATCCGCTCAGAACTCCTCGTAGACCGCCGGATCCTGACCCTTCAGCCTGCCGTCCGGTCGTCCGAGCGCAGTGACGGCGGCGATCTCGTCGCCGGCGAGCAGGACCTGGGCCGCGGCGAGGTTCTCCCGCTGCCTGCCGGGATCCGCCGACTTCGGCAGCGGCACGACACCTCGGGCGACGTGCCAGGCGAGGATCGCCTGCGTCGGGGTGACGCCGTGGGCCGCCGCGATCTCCGCGATCACCGGATCCGCCATCACCTCGCCGCCGCGCCCCACCGGGCTC
>JAPSIU010000456.1 GCA_031178565.1 Leucobacter sp.
GCTCGTGATGAAGGACGGGCGGATCGTCGAGAGCGGCGCGACCGCCGACGTCATCCATGACCCGGAGAACGAGTACACCCGGACGCTGCTCGGCGCCATCCCGGTGCCGGATCCGGTGGCGCAGCGGGCGCGGCGCGATGCGGAGGAGTCCGTGTCGTCTCTGAGAGGATCTCTGTGATGCGGCCCGAGTACGCGACGCCTGGCCGGTACGGCGCCAAGGAGGTGACCGTCGGCACGCGCGGGATGGTGGTCAGCTCGGAGCCGATCGCCGTCGAGGCGGGAGCCGCCGTGCTGCGCGACGGAGGCAACGCCCTGGATGCCGCGCTCGCCGTCGCCGCGACGCAGCTGGTGACCGAGCCGCACATGACCTCGCTCACCGGGGGCATCTCGCTCGTGTACCGCGAGGCGTCGTCCGGCGCCGCCTCGTATCTCTCCGGCAACGTCAACGCACCTCTGGTGAGGCTGTCGGACTTCGGCGGCGCCGACCTCACCCGGGCGCGCGGCGTGCCCGTGCCCGGGTGGTGGCCGGCGTTCACGGCCGCTCACGCCCGGTTCGGGTCGCTCTCGGTGGGCCGACTGCTCGCTCCGGCGATCGATGCGGCGCGGGAGGGCTTCGCGGTGTCGCCGTATCTCTTCGGTGAGATGTACAACGCGCGGCAGAACCTCGGGCGCAACCCGGAGTCCCGGGAGATGTACTTCCGCGACGGGTCGATCATCGGCCCGGGCCAGGCCCTCGTGCAGGAGCGGGTCGCGCGCACGCTGGAGCGGCTGCGCGACGAGGGAACGAGTTACTACCTCGGTGACTTCGCGCGGGCCTTCTGCGCGGCGAGCGATTCGGACGGCGGGGTCATCTCGAGGGCGGACTTCGAGGCGTACCGGACGGAGTGGGCCGACCCGGTGCGGGGGACGTATCGGGGGTTCGAGATCATCGGCTCGGCTCCGCCGGACGACGGCGGGCTGCAGCTGGTCGAGGCCTTCAACATCCTGGAGAACTTCGACCTCGCGGCACAGGGCCCGGCGAGCGCCTCGCCCGAGACGCTGTCGGCGCTCATCGCCGTCCACAACGCCGTGTACTACGCGGCCCCGCGCGAACGGCGCTTCCGCGACAACGAGCGCATCATGGACGTGCTGCTGTCGAAGGAGTACGGCCGCCAGCGGTTCGAGCTGCTCGACACGCTCGCCGGCCCCGCCGGAGCTGCGCCGCCCTCACCGGGCACCATCCACCTGTCCGTCGTCGACGCCGACCACAACGTCGCCACTCTAACCCACTCCCACATGGCTTCCCCGTGGGTGAATGGGCTGTTCGCTGAGGGGTTCCAGCTCGCAGGCGGAGGATCCTTCTTCCAACGCGTGATGCCGCAGCCGGGTGAGCGCGCGACGATCTACCTCGCACCGAGCATCGTCCTGCGCGACGGTGCGCCGGTGATCGCCTCGGGGTCGCCCTCAGTGTCTCTCGTGGCCTGCATCCTGCAGAACCTGGTGAACCTCATGGACTTCGGGATGCCGATCGAGCAGAGCGTCGCTGAGCCGCGCTTCGGCGCGCGCCCACACGAGCCCGCGCGGGGATGGGTCCCAGGCACGACACTCGAATCTGGATTTCCCGACTCGGTGTTGGCCGAGGTGCGGCGCTGGGCCGGGCGCAATCGCCTCTGGACGCGGGAGATCGGGCCGTGGAACTCGATGACCGGGAACTTCGACGGCATCACGATCGATCCGGTCACCGGAGAAATGCGGTCGTGCGGCGACCCCCGCCGAATGGGTGTGGCGGTGGCGGTGTAGTTTCCTGCTTGCCCCCACAGCGACGGGGGACGGAAACTCGCAATCTTCATCGCGCGGTCGATGATGGTCGCTCCAACCTCTGCACATCTGCTCGCTGAGCGCTGAGAAAGCCACTGATTGTGGAGATCTTCTGCTCCCGTCGCTTTTCTGGGACCGAGCGTCTTTCTTGTTCCAGGCCGAGTATCACGGGCGAACGGCGGGTACATGTCGATGTCTCGATAGCGAGGGCATCAGTCCTAGCGACGGCATCAGTCCTATCTTCCCCATCGCGGCGTATCTGATTGCACCGGACCCCCGCTTGCGCCAGGGGTTCAAATCCCCTCGTCTCCGCCAGTGAGATCCCCGCTTCGGCGGG
>JAPSIU010000113.1 GCA_031178565.1 Leucobacter sp.
ATCACCTGGTCCAGATTGTAGGCCTTGTACCCGGTGCGGTGGTCGGCGATCCGGTTCTCCGGGAAGTTGTAGGTGCGGATCCGCTCGGAGCGATCCATCGTGCGGATCTGACTGGAGCGGTGCGCACTCGCCTCGGCCGCCACCTCCTCCTGCTGCTTCGCGAGCAGCCGGGCGCGCAGCACGCGCATCGCGGCCTCTCGGTTCTGCAGCTGGCTCTTCTCGTTCTGCATCGCGACCACGATGCCGGTCGGCAGGTGGGTGATGCGCACGGCCGAGTCGGTCGTGTTCACCGACTGCCCGCCGGGACCCGAGGAGCGGTACACGTCGATCTTGAGGTCGTTCTGATTGATCTCGACCTCCTCCGGCTCGTCCACCTCGGGGTAGACGAGCACCCCCGTGGTCGAGGTGTGGATGCGTCCCTGCGACTCGGTGACCGGCACGCGCTGCACGCGATGCACGCCGCCCTCGTACTTGAGGTGGGCCCACACGCCCTGCGAGGGGTCCGACGTGTTCGATTTGATCGCGATCTGCACGTTCTTGTAGCCGCCGAGATCGCTCTCGTCCTTCTCGAGCATCTCGGTCTTCCAGCCCTTGGACTCGGCGTAGTACATGTACATGCGCAGCAGGTCGGCGCCGAAGAGCGCGGACTCGGCCCCGCCCTCGCCGCCCTTGATCTCGAGGATCACGTCGCGCGCGTCGTCGGGATCCCTCGGGATCAGGAGTCGGCGCACCTTCTCCTGGGCGTCCGCCAGCCCCGTTTCGAGCTCCGGGACCTCCTCGGCGAAGGCCTCGTCCTCCTTCGCGAGTTCGCGCGCGGCCTCCAGGTCGTCTCCGAGCTGCTGCCAGGTCTCGTACGCGGCCTTGATCTTGCTGAGCTCGGCGTAGCGGCGGTTCACCTTCTTGGCGCGCGCGGCGTCCGCGTGCAGCGCCGGGTCGGCGAGCTCGTCCTGCAGCCGGCCGTGCTCGACGAGCAGTGCCTCGACCTGTTCGAACATGATTGCTCCTTCATCATTCTGCGGCCGCGCAGCGGAACGCAGAATCCATCACATACCGAGCTCCGCCGCCCTGCGAACGAGCGCAGGACGGCGGAGACGGCTAGGAGAGTCCGCCCGAGCGCTGGACCTCGGCGAGCAGGGCCGCGTTCGATCCGGTGCTGCGCAGCAGCTCGGCCGCCTTCTCAGAGGCGTCCTCGTCGCTCAGCGACGCGCGCAGCTGAGCGAGCACCCGCGCCTCGTCCTCGCCGAGCATGTCGTCGGCGTTGCGCGTGTGCGACGCGGCCAGATCCACGACGGGATCGAGGCCCGAGGAGCGCTTCGCGAACCGCACCTCGCAGTTGACCACCGCGCGGGCCTCGCGCAGGATCAGCTTGTCCGTCTCGACCCCCGTCTTGGTGAGCACGGTCGCGAGCACGGTCAGGGAGCCGCCGTTCTCGACGTTGCGCGCCGCCGCGAGCAGCTTCTTCAGCTGCCCGAGCGCGTAGTCGTCCACCGTGTCGACGGCGGGGCGGGCTGGGCCCTGCTGGCTCTGCGCGTAGGCGCGGGCGAGGTGGTTCAGCGAGTCGACGATCACGACCACGTCGTGGCCGAGCTCGACGAGACGTCGCGCCCGGTCGACCGCGAGCTCCGCAATCGTGGTCTGATCCTCGGCGGAGCGATCGAAGGTGGCCGCGACCACCTCGCCGCGGATCGTGCGCTGCAGGCGGGTCGCCTCCTCGGGCTGCGCGTTCGCGAGCACGAGCATGAGGTGGGCATCGGGCCGGTTCGCGCTGACGGCCTCGGCGAGCTCGCCGACCACCCGGTTCGACGCCACCGTCGCGGGCACCTCGATCAGCGCCCTCTGGCCGAGCCCGATCGGCGCGACGAGGTCGATCGCACGGCCTACGAGCCGCTCCGGCGCGGTCTCGAAGCGCAGGCGCTCCTGCGGGTAGACCGGCGTCAGTTCCGCGATGTCGACCCGCTTCTCGTCCTCCTCGACGGGCCGCGCGTTCACGGTGTCGATGCGGACGATCGCGTTGTACTTCTGACGGCTGCCGCCCTCGCCGTCGCGCGGCTGGCGGATCGCGCCCGCGACGGCGTCACCGCGGCGCAGTCCGTACTTCTTGACCTGGCCGAGGGACACGTAGACGTCGCTCGTGCCGGGCAGGTAACCGCTCGTGCGCACGAACGCGTAGTTGTCGAGCACGTCGAGGATGCCCGCGATGGGCAGCAGGACGTCATCCTCGGTGATCTCCGGCTCGACCTCGTCGTTCTGGCCGCGACGCTTCCGGTCGCGCTGACGGGTGCGGCTGGATCGCGAGGAGCTGTCGGCGTTCTTGTTCGACGCGCCCCGGTCCCTGTCGCCGTTCTTGTCGCCATTCTGGGACTGGCCCCGGCCCTTGCCCTCGTCGGAGGAGCCGGCATTCTGCTCGGACTCGCTCGTCTCGGACGCCTCGTTCTTCTGACCGCGACCGCGGCCCCGACGGTTGCGCCCGTTCTTCTCACCCTCGCCGCTGTCAGAGGAACCGGCCTGGGCGTCCGCGGTCTCGCCGTTCGAGGCTCCCGATTCCTCGGCCTGCTTCGAACCGGACGACGCGGCGTCCCGGTCCTCGGCCCGGGGCGCATCGGTCTCGGCCTGGGCGCGGCGGCCGCGTCCACGCTTGGCCGGCGCCTCGTTCGGGGTCTCCTCGGCGGAAGCCTGGGCACCGGACTCCGCCCCGGCGGATGCCTGGGATGCCTCGGGTGCCTCAGCCGCGTCGGCCGTCTCGACGGCCTTCTTCCGGCTGCGGGTCGCCCGCTTCTTCGGAGCGGACTGCTCTGCGTCGGAAGCCGGAGCCTCCTCGGAGGCAGAGGCAGAGGCCGCGGCCGCGGTCGCCTCGGCGGCAGGGGCGTCCGCGCCCTCGGCCGGAGCCTCGACGGCCTTCTTCCGGCTGCGGGTCGCCCGCTTCTTCGGAGCCGTCTCCGCCTCGGGAGCCGCCTGCTCGCTCTCGGGGGCGCCGGCGCCGGCGCCGGCCGCCTCGGGCTTCTCCGCCGCGGGAGCCTCCCCGGCCGGAGCCGGAGCGTCCGCCGCGGGGGCGGCGACCGTACCTGCGGCCGCGGTCACGCGCCGCGAGGCCCGGCGTCGCACCGGCTTCTCCGCGGGCTCGGCCGCGTCGCCGGCGGGAGCGGTGTTGGTGTCTTCTGCGTTCAGTTCCACGTTCTTCCTTTCGGAACGTCGCGGGAGGAGAGCACTCGCCCAACCTTCCCGCGATGGTGCACAGCTGTGCGTCGGGATCACCGGACGATGCCGTCTCGGTGAGGAAATCGATCCAAACCCCGCGATCGTGAAGAAGAACAGCGACTGATCGCAGCTCCCGGATCGCGCCGAGACCGTCGCGGTCTCGGGTAGCTTCGCGACTCACGAGAAGTGCGCGTCGACTACGCGGGGATCGCCTCCACTGTAGCACCCTTCGTGTCGACCGCCAGGATCAGCGTTCGCCAATCGTCCTCGCGCGATTCGACGAGGTCGGCGGCCCTGAGACGCTCGGCGGGGCCGTTCGACAGCACCAGGATCGAGGGGCCCGCTCCCGAGACGACGGCGGCGTGGCCGGCCTCGCGCAACTCGCGGATCAGGTCGCGGGTGGCGGGCATGGCCTCCCCGCGGTAGTTCTGATGGAGCCGATCCTCCGTCGCCTCGAGCAGCAGTTCGGGGCTCTGCGTGAGCGCCGCGATGAGGAGAGCGGATCGCGAGACGTTGAAGACCGCGTCCTCGTGCGGCACCTGCTTGGGCTGCAGGCTGCGGGCGAGCGCCGTCGACATCGTGAAACTCGGCACGAGCACGAGCGGGGCGACCCCTCGGTGCACCATGAGGCGCTTGAACCTCGGCCCGGACTCGGTGCTCCAGGCGATCGTGAGCCCGCCGAACAGCGCGGGCGCGACGTTGTCGGGGTGACCCTCGAGCTCCGTGGCGAAGGCGAGCAGCTGATCCTCGGTGAGCGCGATCGGGTTCTCCGGATCGCTCTCGAGCAGGCCGGCCGCGATCATCACCCCCGCGACGATGGCTGATCCGGAGGATCCCATCCCCCGACCGTGCGGGATGCGGTTGTGCGCCGCGCCGTCGAGGCCCGGCATGGTGCGTCCCAGGCGCTCGTAGACGTGGGCGGCGGAGCGGACGACCAGGTTGGACGCGTCGGTGGGCACCTCGCCCGCTCCGACGCCCGTCACGGTCACCGTCGCGCCCGCCTCGTCGCGCGTGGTCGCGGTCAGCTCGTCGCCGTAGGCGAGGGCGATGCCGAGCGTGTCGAAGCCGGGCCCGAGGTTGGCGCTCGTCGCCGGCACCCGCACCCGGACCGCGCGGCGAGTCGTTCCCGCGCTCACGCGTTGCCCTCGAGGCGCAGCACGCTCGTGACCTCCGAGACCACGTCGCTGCGGCGCAGCGCGTCGACGGTCGCGGCGAGATCCGCCTCGCGTGCGACGTGCGTGCCGATCACGAGCGCCGCCCGGCCCTCGACGCCGTCGACGATCTTCTGCTCCACACTCGCGGCAGACACCCCGTGATCCGCGAGGATTCCGGCGATCCCGGCGAGCACACCCGGCTCGTCGCGGACGTCGAGCATCACCTGGTAGGCCGTGTTGACCTCGCCGACGGGCAGGATCGGCAGCTCGGCGTGCAGCGAACCGGGAATGCCCGGGCCCCCGACGACGTGGCGCCTGGCCGCCGAGACGAGATCGCCCAGCACGGCCGAAGCGGTCTCGGCGCCGCCGGCCCCCGCGCCGTAGAACATGAGTTCGCCAGCGGCCTCGGCCTCCACGAAGACGGCGTTCTTGCCCTCGTGCACGGCGGCGAGCGGGTGCTCGCGGCGGATGAGCGCCGGGTAGACCCGTGCGGACACCCCGTCGACGCCGTCGGCCGAGGTGATGCGCTCGGCGATCGCGAGCAGCTTGATGACGTAGCCGGCGTGCTTCGCCGCCTCGATCTGCTCGGCCGTGATGTTCGCGATGCCCTCGCGGTAGACCGAGTCGACGGGGACCTCGGTGTGGAAGGCGATGCTCGCGAGGATCGTCGCCTTCTGGGCCGCGTCGTAGCCCTCGACGTCGAGGGTCGGATCCGCCTCGAGGAAGCCGAGCTCGCTCGCGACCCGCATCGCATCCTCCGCGGAGTCGCCGAAGCGGTCCATGCGATCCAGGATGTAGTTGGTCGATCCGTTGACGATCCCGAGCACGCGGGTGATGTGATCGCCGGCGAGGCTCTCGCGCAGCGGGCGCAGGATCGGGATCGCCGCGGCGACGGCGGCCTCGTACGAGAGCTGAGCCCCGACCTGCTCCGCGGCGTCGGCGAGCTCGGGCCCGTGGGCCGCGATGAGCGCCTTGTTGGCGGTGACCACGTCGGCTCCGCCCTGCAGGGCCTGCATGATGAGACCGCGAGCGGGCTCGATGCCGCCCATGAGCTCGATCACGATGTCGGCGCTCTGCACGAGACGCTCCGCGTCGGTGGTGAACAACTCGCGCGGAAGCTCCACGTCCCGTTTCGAGTCGACGTCGCGGACCGCGATCCCGGCGAGCGTCAGCCTCGCTCCGATTCGCGCGGCCAGTTCGTCCCCGTGCTCGATGATGAGCCTGGCCACCTGTGCGCCGACCGAGCCGCAGCCCAGGAGCGCAACGCGTAGATCGCGGTACCCGTTCACTGTGTTCTCCTTGTTCATGGGTTGGGTCATCCTGCGCGACCGGAGGAAGTCGCAGGATCTGATTCGTCGCTCGTGCGCTCCTGGGATCGCACCCCGGAGGGCCGGCTCATCGACTCGGCCTCGGTGACGCTCTTCGCCAGCAGCTCGTCCTCGGTCTCGCCGCGCACGATGAGTCTGGACGCGCCGTCGCGCACCGCGACCACCGGGGGGCGCGGGACGTAGTTGTAGTTGCTCGCGAGCGACCAGCAGTAGGCGCCGGTGGCCGCGACCGCGAGGACGTCCCCCGGTCGCACATCGCCCGGCAGGAGGTCGCGCTGCACCACGACGTCTCCCGACTCGCAGTGCATCCCGACGACGCGCACGAGCGCGGGCTCCGCGGCGCTCACCCGGTTCGCGAGCCGCACCTGGTAATCCGCGCCGTAGAGCGCCGGCCGCGCATTGTCGCTCATGCCGCCGTCCACGCTCACGTACAGCCGCTCCGCGTAGCCGAGATCCGCGGGATCCGCTGCGGCGTCCGTGCCCGCGAGGCGCACGGGTTTCGTCGTTCCGACCGTGTAGAGGGTGACGCCGGCCTGGCCGATGACCGCTCGGCCGGGTTCGAAGGCGAGCTTCGGGATGGCGATCCCGAACTCCCGCGCGCTGCTCTCGACGATGTCCGCGAGCTCTCGCGCGATGTCGGCGATCGCCGGGATCTCGTCCGCCTGCGCGCTCGTGTAGGCGATGCCGAATCCGCCGCCGAGGTTGAGCTCGGGAACGGGGGCGCCCGTGATCCCCTCAAGCTCCCGGTACACGCTCAGCAGTCGGCGCGCCGATTCCCGGAAGCCGTCGGTCGCGAAGATCTGGGAGCCGATGTGGCAGTGGAGCCCGACGAACTCGAGGCTCTCGTGGGCGAGGATCGCGCGCACGAGACGCGGAGCGTCGCCGAGCGGCTGGCCGAACTTCTGATCCTCGTGAGAGGTCGCGAGGAAGTCGTGGGTCGAGGCGTGCACACCGCTGTTGACCCGGAGCCGCACCCGCTGGCGCCTCCCCGACGCCGCGGCGGCAGCGGCGGTCCGCTCGGTCTCGACCTCGCTGTCGATGATGATCGTGCCGACTCCCGCGTCGACCGCACGCGCGATCTCGCGCTCGGACTTGTTGTTGCCGTGGAATCCGATCCGAGAGGGATCCACTCCCGCGGCGAGCGCGACGGCGAGCTCTCCCCCGCTCGCGACATCGATCGCGAGGCCCTCCTCGTCCATCCACCGCGCGACCTCCACGCACAGGAACGCCTTGCCCGCGTAGTACACGGCAGCCGTGGTGCCGATGCGCTCGGCCTCGGCCTGCAGCGCCTCGCGGACCTCGCGCGCACGGGCGCGGGCGGCCTCCTCGTCGACCACGTAGAGCGGGGAGCCGTACTTCTCGACGAGCTCGGTCGCGCGGATCCCGCCGATCTTGAGCTGTCCGCACTCGCGGCCGCGGCGCGCCGAGGGAGGGAAGACCCTGGGGTCGACGCCGTTCGGGTCGTCGAAGGACGCGGCGGTCGCGGTCGGCGCCTGGGTCATCGTTCGCTCCTGCTCGGTGGTCTGGGTCGTGTTCGCGGACGCTCGCAACGGTGGGCCGGCAGGCCTGTGGCGAGCGGACCCGGATTGGCCCCTGAAGCCGTGCGAACGGAGAAGGTGTCTCGGAACGAACCCGTCCAGCTTACCGTGCCCCGCATGCCGACCCGTGAGGGGCGCGGGGTCAGCCGCAGCTGCCGGGCTCGAGCCGGGTCGGGTCGGAGAAGATGTCCGGCGCGAGTCGTGCGCTGATCGTCGCCGATCCCGTGCTGGAGAGTGCGATGTCCGTGAGTTCGATGCCCGCGGGGAGCCGGTCCCGCACGCACACGGTGTGCGGGCTGAGGATGGGGTCGAGCAGCGATCCCGTGGCCTGCGCGATCTGCTCGGCGTCGAGGTCGAACCCTGCGGCGCTGACCCCGCGCGGCTCGATCTCGATGTCGCCGTTCGCGACCGCGAGCCCGAGAGACGCCGTCAGGGGAACCTGCTGCCCGAGGATGTCGACCGAGCGCCCCACCACCAGCTCGCCGTCGCTGACCTCACCCGTCTGAGCGACGCCCGAGGTCAGCATCTCCACGACCGGACCGAGCTGTTCCTTCGGCACCGTGAGCGTCGCGGTCCCCCCGCTGATCTCGCCCCGCTGCGGATCGAACGGCGAGAAATCGGCGTGCGCAGAGGCCTCGAGCTCGATCCCCTCGAGGATGGGGGCGTCCGGGATAGTCACGGTGACGTCGCCGACGCCGCCCCGCACGGCGTTCAGCAGCGCGGATCCGCCGAGAGAGACCTCGACGGGATGATCGTCGGTGAGCCGCAGCTGATCGCGCACCGCGTTCTCGATGACACCGGGGATGATGAGTCGCAGGGCGAACTCCGCCGCCCCCGCGAGCACTCCCAGGGCGATGACGACGGCCAGGATCCCGGCCCACCGCCTCGGTCTGCGCTCAGCCATCGTCTCCCGACCTCCCGTTGTCCGTACCGGACGGGCTCAGATCCGCTCGGGGGCGCCGACCCCGATCAGATCGAGTCCGTTGCGCAGCACCTGCCCCGCGGCGTCGTTGAGCCAGAGGCGGGTGCGGTGCAGATCCTCGATCGGCGCATCCCCCATCGGCAGCACCCGGCAGTTGTCGTACCAGCGGTGGTACGCCCCGGCGAGCTCCTCGAGGAAGCGGGCGACGCGGTGCGGCTCGCGCAGCTCGGCCGCGCCCGCCACGATGCCGGGGTACTGCTGCAGCTTGCCGAGCAGCTCGGCCTCGGTCTCGTGCGTGAGCAGCTCGGGGGCGAAGGCACTGCGATCGACCCCGGCGGCGGCGGCGTTGCGATCCACCGCGCAGGTGCGGGCGTGCGCGTACTGGACGTAGAAGACGGGGTTGTCGCTCGACGGCGAGAAGCTGCGCAGCCGCTCGAACGACATGTCCCGCGCCAGCAGGTCGCTGATCGCCTGGTAGGCGGCGGCCCGCTCGGGGC
>JAPSIU010000457.1 GCA_031178565.1 Leucobacter sp.
CTCCCTGAACCCTTGTGCGCTCATCGGCGTGCGCTCTTTGAAAGGCCCATCTCTATGGATCCCATGTCCCTCATGCTCTTCGGTCTTCTCGGCGTGATGCTCGTGTTCATGTTCGTGAACACCCGCAAGCGTCAGAAGCAGATGAAGGAGCAGCAGGAGGAGAAGGCGACCAAGACCGTTCCCGGCGTCAAGGTCCTGCTGCAGGGCGGCCTGTACGGCACCGTCGTCGCATACGACCCGGTCGACCTCGACAAGCCGGCCCAGATCGAGATCGCGCCCGGCGTGGTCATCGAGGTGCACAGCCAGGCGATCCTCCGCCTCGTCGAGGACACCGAGCACGTCGAGGACACCGAGCATGTCGACGACGCCGAGCAGGTCGACGCCACCCCGCTCGTCGGCGCCGGGGGGGCCGAGGCCGTCTCCGAGCCGTCCGACGTGACGCCCGCGCAGCGCAAGGCCGACGGCATCGAGTCGATCCAGGTCGAGACCCCGGAAGAGACCAAGGCGCGCCTCGAGCGCAACGACGAGAACTGACCCCGCCGGCACGGCACCTGACCCGAAAGCGGAACTCAGTGGCATCCTCAACTCCGACTCGCCATGCCTGGCGAGTCCTCCTCGGCCTGCTCATCGTCACGGCGGTGCTGTTCGGCATCAACTCGCTCGGCGTCTATGTCTTCAAGACCGACGCCGGCGAGCCGGCCAGTTCGTGGGCTCCCGAGCTCGCCCTCGACCTGCAGGGCGGAACGCAGATCATCCTCGGCGCGGAGTCGCCGGACGGCGCCGACCCTTCGACGGAGCAGCTCGAGCAGGCCGCTGCGATCATCCGTCAGCGCGTCGACGCGTCGGGAGTGGCCGAGGCCGACATCACCACTGAGGGCGGCCGCAACATCGTCGTGCAGATCCCCGGTGCCGCCGATCAGGCGACCAGGGATCGCATCCAGGCGAGCGCGAAGCTCGAGCTTCGTCCGGTGATCCTGGCGACCGACCCCGCGACGTCGTTCGTCGGCGAGGACGGCAACGAGACGGCCTTCCCGTCCCCGGCGGAGACGCTGAACGCCGAGCCGTCGCCGGCGCCGACCGACAAATCGGACCCGAGCTGGGCAACGGAGAGGCTCACCGCCGAACTGCTCGCCTACGACTGCTCGGCGGAGCAGGAGTCGACGGAAGCACCCGAGGACGAGCCCCGGATCGCGTGCGAGGAGAACGGAAGCGCGAAGTACCTGCTCGGACCTGTCGAGCTCGACGGCACCGTCATCGACGACGCCACGGCAGGGCGCGACCAACAGAGCGGCCGCTGGACCGTCAATCTCGAGTTCGACGCCGAGGGCACCGAGATCTTCGGCAAGGTGAGTCAGCGACTCAACGCCAACCGACTCGCGCAGCTCTCACCGCGCGACCAGTTCGCCTTCGTCCTCGACGGCAAGGTGCTCTCCGCTCCGATCATGCAGGCGGTCATCCTCAACGGAAAGCCGAGCATCTCGGGCAACTTCACGCAGGACAGCGCGAAGGCCCTCGCCGACCAGCTGCGCTACGGCGCGCTGCCGCTGAGCTTCACCGTCGAGAGCTCCGACACCATCTCGGCGACTCTCGGTTCGCAGCAGCTCGAGATCGGCCTCATCACCGGCCTCATCGGACTGGGGCTCGTGGCACTGTACTCGCTGATCACGTACCGCGCTCTCGGGTGGGTGATCATGGCGTCCATCACCGTGATGGGGGTGCTCACCTACATCATCATCGCCATCCTCGCCTGGCGGATGGGCTTCCGCCTGTCGCTGGCCGGTGTCGCCGGTCTGATCGTGTCGATCGGATTCACGGCCGACTCGTTCATCGTGTACTTCGAGAGGATCCGAGACGAGCTGCGCGACGGCAAATCGATCGTCGCTGCCGTCGAGGACGGCTGGGGTCGTGCCAAGCGCACCATCTACATCTCGAAGTCGATCAACGTCCTCGCCGCCGTGGTGCTGTACGTGCTCGCCGATGCGACCGTGAAGGGCTTCGCGTTCACGCTGGGTCTGACCACGCTGATCGACGTGTTCATCTTCGTGATCTTCACCCATCCTGTGATGCAGCTGCTGGCCCGCACGCGCTTCTTCGGCAGCGGGCACAAGCTCTCCGGTCTCGATCC
>JAPSIU010000458.1 GCA_031178565.1 Leucobacter sp.
CGGCGGGCTCGTCTCGCTGCTGCTCGGGATCCAGGAGCAGATCGGGCAGTCGATCGTGATCGCGGTCGTCGGCGTCCTGATGATCGTGTACGTCCTGATCGGCGGCATGAAGGGCACCACCTGGGTCCAGATCGTCAAGGCGTTCCTGCTCATCGGCGGCGCCGTCGTCATGACCATCTGGGTCCTGGCGATCAACGGCTTCAGCCTCGACACGCTCCTCGGCGCGGCCGTGGAGGCGTCGAACCGCGAGCCGCAGGACGCGATCCTCGGCCCGGGCCTGCAGTACGGCGCCAACCCGTGGGACTTCCTCTCGCTGGCGATCGCTCTCGTCCTCGGCACCGCGGGCCTCCCGCACGTGCTCATGCGCTTCTACACGGTGCCCACCGCCAAGGAGGCGCGCCGCTCAGTGGTCTGGGCGATCTGGCTGATCGGCCTCTTCTACCTGCTGACGCTCGTCCTCGGCTACGGCGCGGGCGCCATCGTCGGTCCCGAGACGATCGCCGCGGCCCCCGGCGGCGTCAACTCGGCAGCGCCCCTGCTCGCTGCCGCGCTCGGCGGGCCGATCCTGCTCGGATTCATCTCGGCCGTCGCCTTCGCCACCATCCTGGCCGTCGTGGCAGGCCTCACGATCACGGCAGCCGCGTCCTTCGCCCACGACATCTACGCGAACGTCGTGAAGAAGGGGAACGTCCCGCCGGACGGCGAGGTCAAGGTCGCCCGTCGGACGGTCATCGTGATCGGGGTTCTCGCGATCCTCGGCGGCATCGGGGTGCAGGGTCAGAACGTCGCGTTCCTCGTGGCGCTCGCCTTCGCGGTCGCGGCGTCGGCGAACCTCCCGACGATCCTGTTCTCGCTGTTCTGGCGCAAGTTCACGACGCGCGGCGCGGTCTGGAGCATGTACGGCGGCCTCGCCGCCGCGATCATCCTCATCATCCTGTCGCCCGTGTTCTGGGGCACCGAGACGAGCGTGTTCAAGAACGTCGGGACCGCGATCTGGCCGCTCAACAACCCCGGCATCGTGTCGATCCCGGTCGGCTTCTTCCTCGGCTGGCTCGGCTCCGTCACCTCCCGCACCGCGGAGGACCGGACGAAGGCCGCCGAGATGGAGGTGCGCTCGCTCACCGGCTACGGCGCCGAGAAGGCGGTCGACCACTAGAGCAGCGGATGCCGCGACGAGGCGGGGGCGGACGGCCTACACGTCCGCTCCCGCCTCCGTCATTCGCGGCGGCGCGCCGTCCGCTGCTCCAGCTCGAGCAGGAATCGCTTCCGCTCCGGGTGCCCGCCGTACTCGCCGATCGACCCGTCGCTGCGGATCACACGGTGGGCGGGCACGACGATCGACCACGGCGTGCGCGCGCACGCGGTGCCGACGGCGCGGTTCGCGCCGGGCGCTCCCGCGGCGATGGCGACCTCGGCGTACGACGCGGTCTCGCCGTAGGGGATCTCGATGATGGCCTCGAGGGCGCGGCGGGTGAAGCCGGCCGTCAGACGCCAGTCGAGCGGTGCCGAGAAGGCGCGTCGCTCGCCGGCGAAGTACTCGTCGAGCTGCTGAGCCACGCCCCGGCAGGCGGCCGCATCCTCGACCGGCACGTCGCGGAGCAGGAGGCTCAGCCGGGCGACCTCCGCGTAGGTGGGGCCGTCCAGCACGGACAGGGCGGCGAGGCCCTCCGAGGTCGTCACCAGGAGGGCCTCGCCGATCGGCGTCGGGTGCACCGAGTACGCTGCGGAGGTCATGACCTCATCATGGCGCCGGCCGAGACCGTGCCCGAGCGGTGCCGCGAGTGCGGGGGATGACCCCCGGCGGTCGGCGCCCTGTGGAGGAAGCGGGATCGGGCTCACCGTGGATCCGCGAAACTCGGCCGCTGATCCCGCTTTCCGGCACCGACGCGCCTAGTGTTTCTCGTGTGTGGCGAGCAGAGAGCGGGATGATGCGCGGCGAGAGTGCCGAGCAGACGACCGCGGTGACCCCGGCGGACGTGACGGTGTCCGACCCGGAGGTGCTCGTGATGCACGCCGCCGTCCCGGAGCGCAAGCGCCTCCGCGAGGAAGCCGCCCAGCTCGGCGGGGCGTCGACGCTCCTGCACTATCGCGACGACGGCGACGCCGGCATCGACAT
>JAPSIU010000459.1 GCA_031178565.1 Leucobacter sp.
GCGCCGAGAAGGCCGCGAAGGGGCTCGCCAAGTGGCGCAGGATCGCGCGCGAGGCCTCGAAGCAGTCGCTGCGCTCGTGGATCCCGGAGGTGCGGGAGCCCGTGTCCCTCGCGACGCTGTGCGAACTCGCCGGGCGAGCGGACGCCGAGGTGATCGCGCTGCACCCGCGGGGCGCCGCGACGCTGAGCGGATGGGCGCGCGTGTGTCCGACTCCCGGCATCGGCGAGGTCTACGCGGTCGTCGGCCCCGAGGGCGGCTTCGCCGAGGCGGAGCTCGACGCGCTCGAGGGCGCCGGTGCGCAGATCCTGCAGCTGGGATCGACCGTGCTGCGAACGTCGTCGGCCGGACCGGCGGCACTCGCCGTGCTCAACGTCGCGCTCGGCCGCTGGTGAGTGCGCCGATACCGACGCTCCAACCGCTCAGGAGCGGTGCATGCGGATGAGCTCGGTCGTGTGCGCGAGGTGCCCGCGGACGACACCCGCGTCACCGGTCTGAACGGCGCGGAGGTATTCGCGGTGCTCCGCGGCGAGCGTGCCGCTCGGGTAGTGGGGGCGGACGTGCGTGAGGAGGAGCAGGATCTCGGAGTCCAGGCGTTCGTAGGCCTCGGTGATGCGTTCGCTTCCCGCGGCCGCCACGAGAGCGCGGTGGAACGCGACGTGCGCGCGGGTCGTCTCCGGCCAGTCGCCGTTCCGCTCGGCGGCCTCCAGCGCGTCGATCGCCCTCGTGATCGGGCCGAGGACCCGGGCGGGCCACGCCTCTCCGTGGGCCGCGAACAACAGGTGCACGGCTTCCGACTCGAGCGCGCCTCGGAGGGCCTGCATCGCTGCGACCTCGTCGTCGCTCAGTTCCACGACCCTGGCACCGCGGTACGGCGCCGACCGTACCAGGCGCTCCTCTCCGAGCCGGGCGAGCGCCGCTCGCACGGTGTGGCGGGAGACTCCGTGGACCGCGGCGAGCTCTTCCTCGCGGAGCGGTGTCCCGGGGATCAGCTCTCCGCCGAGAATGCGCTCCCTCAGGCGGGCGACGAGCCCCTCCTTCGCGGTGGGCGGCGGATCCCCCTCACGCCGCCGCGGTGACACGCCGTCCTCTCCCTCGAGCCGGCACGCTGAGCAGCACCAGCGCGGCCCCGATGAGCGCGATGCCCGCGACGGACCCGGCCGTGAACCGCTCGTGCAGCACGACGACGCCGAGCGCGGCCGCGGCGATCGGCTCGGCGAGGGTGAGCGTCGCGACGGTGGTCGCGCTCAGCCGTTTGAGCCCCCAGCCGAACAGCAGATATGCGAACGCGGTGGTGACGAGTCCGAGCCAGAGCACGAGCGACAGACCCTCCGGCGTCGCGATCCAGCTCGCCCCCGCGGCGAGGAGGAGGGGTGCG
The DNA here is from genome assembly GCA_031178565.1 of Leucobacter sp. Taxonomy (GTDB): domain Bacteria; phylum Actinomycetota; class Actinomycetes; order Actinomycetales; family Microbacteriaceae; genus Leucobacter. The sequence goes on from JAPSIU010000459.1 coordinate 1,376, forward strand.
CTGAGCAGGGCCGCGGTCCCGAACAGCGCGCCAATGGCGTCGACCGCACTCCACCCCCGACTGAGCAGCTGCTTGCTGGCGACGGCGTACAGGGCGTACGAGGCGCCCGCTCCGAGGGACGCGAGGACGCCGAGCGGGTTGACCGCGGCGGGATCGGCGGCGGGATCGGCGACCCCCGGGCCGTCGGGTCCATCGAAGGATCCGAGGGCGGGGAGAGCACCGGACATCAGCCCCGAGACCAGCAGTACGCCCAGCAGCGCGAGCGAGGTCGCGATCATCCACCGGGCGCTCGGGATCCGCCGGTGGACGACGCCGTCGAGCACCCCCGTCGCCACGGGAGCCGAGCCGAGCGCCACGACCGTGCCGAGCCCGACGCCGCTCAGCTCGACACCGGCGAAGAAGGCCGGCTGGTAGGCGAGGACCCCGAACGCTCCGAGCCCCACGAGGAGCGCGGGTCGTGCCCGAGGTCCGCTCCTCCCCAGCTTCCCGACGCTCCCGCGCGCGGCGATCGTGGCCGGTCGGCCGGACGCGGCGCGCCGCGCGAGCGCGAGGACTCCGAGCACGCCGCCGCCGAGCAGGATCCGGGAGGCCCCGATCGCGAGCGCCGATGCGTCCGCGCCGACAAGGGCCTGGGCGGTGCCCGTCGTCCCGAAGCAGAGCGCGGCGAGGAGCACGGCGAAGATCGCGGTCACGGGAACATTGTTACACAATCATCCCGGGTTCCGAAGCGGTCCCGCGC
>JAPSIU010000460.1 GCA_031178565.1 Leucobacter sp.
GTTGATCCCGAGCTCGGGATCCATGACGTCCTTGAGAGCCTCGGTGACCTCGTCGTACTTCGCATCGGTGAGCGTCGCGGTCATACGCCCAGCCTACGCCTCGACAGGAGCGGAGGGGTCGAGGAATCGGTCGTAGCCCTCGTCCTCCAGGCGATCGGCGAGTTCGGGCCCGCCTTCCTCGACGATCTTGCCCGCGACGACGACGTGCACGAAGTCGGGCCGGATGTAGCGCAGGATGCGGGTGTAGTGCGTGATGAGCAGCACGCCCAGCCCGGTCGACTCCTTGGCGCGATTGACTCCCTCGGAGACGATCTTCAGAGCATCGACGTCGAGTCCCGAGTCGGTCTCGTCGAGCACCGCGAACTTCGGCTTCAGGACTTCGAGCTGCAGGATCTCGTGGCGCTTCTTCTCGCCGCCGGAGAAGCCCTCGTTGACGTTGCGCTGCGCGAACTTCGGATCCATCCGCAGGTTGGTCATCGCCTGCTTGACGTCCTTGGTCCACGTGCGGATCGCCGGTGCCTCGCCGTCGAGCGCGGTCTTCGCGGTGCGCAGGAAGTTGGTGACGGTGACGCCGGGGATCTCCACCGGGTACTGCATCGCGAGGAAGAGCCCCGCCCGCGCGCGCTCGTCGACGCTCATCGCCAGTACGTCCTCACCGTCGAAGGTGATGGATCCGCCGGTGACGGTGTACTTGGGGTGCCCCGCGATCGTGTAGGCGAGGGTGGACTTGCCGGAGCCGTTGGGCCCCATGATGGCGTGGGTCTCGCCGGTGTTCATCGTGAGGGTGATTCCGTTGAGGATCGGGGTGGTCCCCGCATCGGTCTCGACCGTCACGTGCAGGTCGCGGATCTCGAGAACAGACATTCAGACTTCCTTAATCACAGTCGGGTCGATGAGCACGTCGTCGCCGTCGATCTCGACGATGTAGACGGGGACCGGCTCATAAGCAGGGAGGTTCTGAGGCTTGCCGGTGAGCAGCGAGAACGCTGAGCCGTGCGCCCAGCACTCCACCGTGTCGCCTTCGACGAAGCCCTCGGACAGCGAGATGTCGCCGTGGGTGCAGGTGTCGCCGATCGCGTGGATGACGCCTTCGGAGTCCTTGATCACGGTGATCGGAACACCGTTCGGCTCGACGCGCAGGGGCATGTCCTGCTCGAGCTCGCTCACGGCGCATACGCGCTGGGCGCTCACGCGTCCACCGCCGCGAGCTCGGTCTCGATCGCTGCGAGGAGCTCGGACTCGAGTGCCGGGATGCCGAGACGCTGGACGATGTCGGTGAGGAAGCCGAGCACGACGAGCCGGCGTGCTTCTTCCTCGGAGATCCCGCGCGCCTGGAGGTAGAACAGCTGCTCGTCGTCGAAGCGGCCGGTCGCGCTGGCGTGGCCGGCGCCGAGGATGTCACCGGTCTGGATCTCGAGGTTGGGGATCGAGTCGGCGCGGGCGCCCTCGGTGAGCACGAGGTTGCGGTTCGCCTCATACGAGCTGGTCCCGGTCGCGTCGGGTCCGATGAGCACGTCGCCGATCCAGACGCTGTGGGCGCCGCCGCCCTGGAGCGCACCCTTGTACAGCACGTCGCCGGTGGTGTGCGGTCCCTTGTGGTGCAGGTACACCTGGCTTTCCAGGTGCTGACCGGCGTCCGCATACGAGAGGCCGTACAGGTACCCCTCGGAGCCGGAGCCGGCGAGCTCGACGTTCGGATTGACGCGCACGACGCCGCCGCCGAACGTGATGACGAAGTGCTTCAGCGTGGCGTCCGCGTCGACCCGCGCCTGGTGCGCGGCCGTGTGGATCGCGTCGTCCTGCCACTGCTGCAGGCTGATCACGGTGAGCTTCGAGCCGTCGCGCGCGATGATCTCGACGTTCTGCGCGTACTGCGCGGAACCCGTGTGCTGCAGCACGACCGTCGCCGAGCTGTGCTCCAGCGCCTCGATGACGATGTGCGCGTCCGCGCGGCGGTCGGGGCCCTTACCTGTGACGGTCACGAGGATCGGCTCGGCGACCTCCCGCTCGCGCGGGATGCGGATGTGGAGCGCTTCCGGCGTTCCCTGCCAGGCGACGGCGGAGGTGACGTCCTCGGGGCGGAAGAACTCGCCGCGCGGAGCCGTGCCGAC
>JAPSIU010000461.1 GCA_031178565.1 Leucobacter sp.
CATCAGCGCGTCCAGCGAGGCGGGCATCAGGTCGCTGTCGAGCAGCACCTCGAAACGCGGGGACAGCCGCGCGCCGAGCACCGCCGCGAGACCCGCGCCCAGCCCGCCGGAAGCACCGGTCCCGGCCCCGGTGCGAACGTCCATCGCGGCTCCGTGGGGCGCCGCGCGCTCCAGCAGGCCGGCCCACGCGTCGAGCGCATCCGAGAGCCGTTCGACCTCGTCCGGGGACGCTCCCTTCTGCGGACCGAACACGCGTGCGACGCCGCGGGGCCCGCACAGCACGTTGTGGATGTTGCACGCCAGCACGATCTCGACCTCGCCGATGCGCGGATGCAGCCCCGACAGATCGAGTGCGGCCGCGTCGCCGAGGTGCCGGCCGCCGGGTGCGACGGGCCGCCCGTCGCGGTCCAGGATACGGACGCCGAGAGCCTCGAGAGCGCCGGCCCCGCCGTCGCTCGTTCCCGAGTCGCCGCAGCCGACCACGATCCGGTCGACGCCGGCGTCCAATGCGGCGGCGATCAGCTCGCCCACCCCGAACGTGGTCGTGGATCCGGGATCCCGTCGGTCGCGGGGCACCAGGCGGAGGCCGCCGGCGGCCGCCATCTCGACCACGGCCGTGCCGCGCGAGTCTCCGCCGAGGCGCGCCCAGTGGGCATCGACCGGCTCGCCGACGGGGCCGGTCACGCGGGCGGGGATGAGTTCGCCGCCGGTCGCGGAGGCGAGCGCCGACGCCGTGCCTTCTCCCCCGTCGGGAATCGGGAACTCGTCGACCTGCACGCCGGGAATCACGCGGCGGACGCCGGCCGCGATGGCCCGTGCGACGCCCTCGGCGTCGAGGCTCTCCTTGAAGCCGCTCGGTGCGACCAGTACGCGTTGCGGGGTGTAGATCGACATGGTGTTCCTCCTCGGAGTGTGCGTCCGTTTCCGGGCGCGACGGTCACCGGGAATGCCCGGTGCGATTTCGGTGCTCGATTGTTTGGTCGGTTCAGTCGGTTGGATCGGTTCGCTCGGTACTCGTGTTCCGCCGGGGCGATCTTCGGGTCCGTGCTCGAGTTCACTCGGATCAGAGCAGCAGCGGCATCCCCATGAGCGGCCAGATCCAGAATGAGAAGCAGACGACGAGCAGGAACATCGCGGGGGCGAGGACGGCGGAGAGCCTCCGCAGATCCCGCGCGTCGAAGCCCCCCGGCACGGTGTCCGGATCCGCGAACATCGCCACGGGCTTCGCGGAGCTCGTGAGGGTGTGGCAGAATCCGGCGGCGGCCGTCGAGGCGAACGCGGCGGCCACCGGATCGACGCCCAGCCCGGGTGCGAGCGCGACGACGATAGGGATCAGGGCTGCCGACCGCGCCGAACGAGACGGGATCATCAGGTGCGCCCCGAGCGACAGTGCGATGACGGCGAGCACGAACACTCCGGCCGCGGCGTCGCCCGCCCCCGACAGCGGCGTCAGCGCGATCCGCCCGAGCCAGTCGGCCGCTCCCGTCGTCGCCAGCGCGGACGCCAGGGCGAGTGTGGCTGCGAGGAAGAGGAGCAGGTTCCACGGCACCCGCTTCACCGAGCTCGAGAGCGTCGTGCAGCCGATGCCGGGCGACACCGCCGCGACCGCGCCCAGCAGGGCGACCATCGCGGGCGAGATGTGATGCCACGGCTCCGAGCACCAGAGCGCGATGACGCCGCCGAGCAGGATCAGTGCGCGAACCTCCGTTCCGCTGAGCGGCCCGCTGACCCGCGTCTCGGCCGTGCACGCGAGGTCGTCGAGCGTGATGCGCAGGCGTACTCGGCGATCACTGCGAGTCGTGAAGCGCAGCAGCACGATCTCGCACGCCAGGTGCGAGGAGACGATGGCGAGCGGCAGACCGAACCAGAGCCAGCCGAGGAAGGAGAAGCCCTGCCCCGTCGAGGTCTCGAGGATCTGCGAGGTGATCACGTGCGCGCCGGCTCCGAGCAGCGATCCGACGGCCGAGAGCAGGATCACGGTGGGGAACAGCAGCGCGAGTGCTCTCGTCAGCGCGGCGCGGCCGTCGAGGACTCCGATGAGCGCGGCGAACACGGGGATCGCGAGTGCCGCGCGGCCGGAGGTCGCGGTCCGAGCCACCGTTCCT
>JAPSIU010000462.1 GCA_031178565.1 Leucobacter sp.
GAGGGGTCGTCCGGCTCCGAGTCCGCTTGCGCGAGCCGTCGGACGACCCCTCGCCGCGCGATCCGCCGTCGCGGGATCGGGAGTCGGATCCCGATCCGGAGCGCGGGGCGCGATCCTTCACAGGCGTCGCCTTGAGGCGGCCCTTGATGCCCTCGGGGATACGCAGGTCCGAGTAGAGGTGAGGCGAGGAGGAATAGGTCTCGACGGGCTCCGGGATGCCGAAGTCGAGCGCCTTGTTGATGAGCGCCCACTTGTGCATGTCGTCCCAGTCGACGAAGGTCACGGCGATGCCGGTGCGGCCGGCCCGACCCGTCCGCCCGACCCGGTGCAGGTAGGCCTTCTCATCGTCGGGCACGGTGTGGTTGATGACGTGCGTCACGTCGTCGACGTCGATGCCGCGGGCTGCGACCTCGGTGGCGACCAGGATGTCCTTCTTGCCGGTCTTGAACGAGGCCATCGCGCGCTCGCGCTGATCCTGATTCAGATCGCCGTGCACGGACGCCGCGTTGAAACCGCGGTCCGCGAGCTCCTCCTGGAGCTTCGCCGCAGCGCGCTTCGTCCGCATGAAGATCACGGTCTTGCCGCGCCCCTCGGCCTGCAGGATCCGTCCGATCACCTCGTCCTTGTCGAGCGAGTGCGCCCGGTAGATGATGTGCTCGATGTTCGCCTGCGCCGCACCCTCGTCGGGATCCGTCGCGCGGATGTGGATCGGGCGGGTCATGAAGCGCCGGGCGAGCGTCACGATCGTGCCGGGCATCGTGGCCGAGAACAGCATCGTGTGGCGCGTCGCCGGAGTGAGCGAGAACAGCTTCTCGATGTCGGCGAGGAAGCCGAGATCCAGCATCTTGTCGGCCTCGTCGAGCACCATCTCGCGCACGTTCGACAGATTCAGGATGCGCTGGTTCGCGAGGTCGAGAAGACGCCCGGGTGTGCCGACGACGACCTGCGCGCCGTCCTTCAACTGCTCGATCTGGCCCTCGTAGGCCTTGCCGCCGTAGATCGGCACGACCGTCGCCCTGCGATTCTTCGCGGCGAGCTCGAGATCCTCGTAGACCTGCACGCAGAGTTCGCGGGTCGGTACGACGATGAGCGCCTGCACGCCGTCCTCGGGGTCGGTCCCGATGCGCTGCAGCAGCGGCAGCCCGAAGCCGAAGGTCTTGCCCGTTCCGGTCTTCGCCTGGCCGATGATGTCCTGGCCCGAGATCGCGAGCGGGATCGTCTGCTCCTGGATCGGGAAGGCCTCGGTGATGCCCTGGTCGGTGAGCGAGTCGACCATGTCCTGGTCGACTCCGAGTTCGAGGAAAGTGGTCACGTGTGCGTCCTATTCGGTGTGTGCAGTGCTGCGCGCACATTCGCGAAGGCGCAGCGGCCGGCGCTCCTTGCGGCGTCGGCGGTGAATACGTACGCGGCCAGTCTATTCCAGGCCCGAGCCGGCTCGGCGGTAAGCTGACAGGGTGTTCGAGTGGATCCGTGGGCTGCGCAGCAAGAAGGCACCCGTGCGCAGGCTGCGCTCGCGCGGCGAGAGCGGCGACGCGGAGCGGGTCGAGCTCGCCGAGTTCGCCCCGGGCATGCTGCCGTTCCTCGGGCTGACGGCCTACCTCCAGCTCGAACTCTACGAGGCGGCGACACGCGCGGTCTCGGGTGCGGCGACGCTCCAGGCGAAGGACGTGCTGGCCCGGGTCGCGGGGCAGACGCTCTCGAAGCATCAGCGGCTCACGAGCGAGATCCGGCGGCGGGGCGAGGAGCCCCACGTCGTGATGACGCCGTTCTCGCGGGTGATCGACGCCTACGTCGAGCGGATCGACACCCCCGACTGGCATCAGCACGTGCTCTCCCTCTACCTCGTCGGCGGGCTCTTCGACGACTTCTTCGCGAGCCTCGCGGGCGGATTGCGCGACGGATACCGGGGAGAGGCGATCGCGATCCTGCGCGAAGACGCCGGCCGCGACGAGCTGAAGGCGCTGCTCGAGGCGGCGCTCGCCGCCGACGAGGGGCTGTCGAGCTGGCTGGCGCTGTGGGGGAGGAGGCTCGTGGGAGACACGCTGCTCGTCTCACGGGCGGTCCTGCTCCTGAGCGAGCACCGGACGTTCGTCGCGAG
>JAPSIU010000463.1 GCA_031178565.1 Leucobacter sp.
CGATCCGCCATCGCCGAACCGACATCCCGCGAACCGCTGGAGTCCCTGTCGCCCACAGTGGCTGATCGCGGCGGCGATTCCTCGGTTGAAGAGACCCGCACGGAATCCACGTCTGCCGGAATCGTACCGCCGGCCGTTGCCGCTCGGCCTTTCGATGCTCCGCTTCCCGCCGCCGACGAGCGCGAGCCGGCTCAAGCCCGCTCACTCCCGCGCGTTTCACGTGAAACGATCGAGGGCCACACCGACGCTCCCGTTTCACGTGAAACGGGCACCGAATATGGAGGAACTCCACTGGCCGACCAGCTTGCCGACGAAACCCGTCGGCGAATCGCCCTCGAAGAGGCCGTGCTCCCCCTCCCGGCGAGCACGCGCGTCCTGACCATTTCGAACCAGAAGGGCGGGGTGGGCAAGACGACCACCGCAGTCAACCTGGCTGCCGCGCTCGCCCGATCGGGGGCGCACGTGCTCGTGATCGACCTCGATCCCCAGGGCAACGCATCCACCGCGCTCGGCGTCGACCATCGGTCGGAACAGCAGAGTGTGTATGACGTGCTCGTTTCCGATCTCTCGCTCGCAGAGGTCATCCGCTCCTCCACCGAGCACGAGAAGCTCGATTGCGTGCCGGCGACCATTCACCTCGCCGGTGCCGAGATCGAGCTCGTCTCACTGGTCGCGCGCGAACAGCGCCTTCGCCGGGCACTCGACCGGCACCTCGACGGAATGGCGCGTCCGTACGACTACGTGCTCATCGACTGCCCGCCATCGCTCGGCCTGCTCACGATCAATGCCTTCGTCGCCGCCCGAGAAGTGCTCATCCCGATCCAGTGCGAGTACTACGCCCTCGAGGGTCTCTCCCAACTTCTCAGCAACATCGAGCTGATCGAGAAGCACTTGAACCCCGAGCTGCGACTCTCGACGATTCTGCTCACGATGTACGACTCGCGCACCAATCTCGCGCAGCAGGTCGCGCAGGAGGTTCGCGAGCACTTCCCCGCTCAGACGCTCGACACGATCATCCCGCGGTCGGTCCGGGTCTCGGAGGCGCCCAGCTACGGTCAGAGCGTGATCAGTTACGACTACGGTTCGAGCGGTTCGCTCTCCTATCGTGAGGCGGCGGCCGAGATCGCATGGCGAGGAACCACAGACGAGAAGGAATCCAACTGATGGCAACAAAGCGAACCGGACTCGGGCGTGGCATCGGCGCGCTGATCCCGACGGGCGATGACGCGAGTCGTGCACGCCCCGTCGACGTCTTCTTCCCCGAGAACGAGGCGCCGTCGCAGGTGACCGCGGTCGGGGTCGTCGAGCACGCCGCCGACAACGAGCAGCTGCTCGCGGTTCCCGGCGCGCGCCTCGCGCGCCTCGACCCCGATGACATCGTTCCGAATGCGCACCAGCCCCGGAGCGTGTTCGACCCGGATGATCTCGCTGAACTCGTGCACAGCGTTCGTGAGTTCGGCGTGCTGCAGCCGATCGTCGTCCGCCCCCACCCCGAGCTCACTGGAAAGTACGAGCTCGTCATGGGTGAGCGTCGCCTGCGCGCGACGAAGGCCGCGGGTCTCGACACGATTCCGGCCGTCGTCAAGGACACCGCGAATGAAGACATGCTCCGCGACGCGCTGCTGGAGAACCTCCACCGCTCGCAGTTGAATCCGCTTGAGGAGGCTTCGGCGTATCAGCAGCTCCTCGCGGATTTCGGAATCACTCAGGAAGAGCTGGCGACTCGGATCGGGCGTTCCCGTCCGCAGATCTCCAATACGCTTCGACTCTTGAAGCTCCCCGAGCCAGTGCAGCTTCGAGTCGCCGCAGGAGTTCTCAGCGCGGGACACGCACGGGCCATCCTCTCCATCGGAGACGATCCCGATGCGATGCAGGCGTTCGCCGACAAGATCGTGAACGAGGAGTTGTCGGTCCGGGCGGCAGAGGCTGCGGCGACCGCTGCCCCGAAGCCCTCGCGCGCCAAGCCGTCCGCCGGCAAGCGCCAGGATTTCCTCGACGATCTGGCGGGCCGACTGGGCGACCGACTCAACACCAAGGTGCGCATCGCGCTCGGGGCGCGGAAAGGCCAGATCAGCATTGATTTCGCC
>JAPSIU010000114.1 GCA_031178565.1 Leucobacter sp.
GATCCCGCACCTCGAGCACCGGTGCGGCATCCGCGGGCACCGGTTCTGCGGCCTCCGGCACCGCGAAGACGTCCAGCACGCTCGTCCCGACGTCGCCCGAGCCGGCTGCGGCCGCGCCGCGCTTCTAGGAGCGCCTCCTGAACCCGCTCCGGATCGCCTCGCCGAGGTTCGATCCGCTCGTGAGCGCCTGGATGCCGAGGATTCCGAAGACCACGAAGCCCCAGTCCTGCGGCACGCCCCAGCGCTTCAGCAGTTCGGGCACGAGCACCCAGAGGACGCCGCCGAAGATCGCCATGTCGATGAGGTAGGCGCCGCTCATCACCGCGAGGATGTAGAGGGCGAGCGACTGGATCGGGGTGAAGCTCGACGCGTACGGAATCCCGACCTGCCCGGCGAGCAGGCCGCCGGAGACGCCGCCGAGCGCGGCGCTGACCGCGAAGGCGGAGAGCTTGGCCAGGCGCACGCTCTGGCCGACCGCGGCGGTGCCGCGCTCGGAGAACGCGACGGCCTTCCAGCTGCTGCCGATCCTGCTGCGCTGCAGCAGGGCGACGCCGAGCGCGCACACGACGAGCACGATCATCGCGAAGAAGAAGTACTCGCGGTCGCTGGAGAAGAGATCCGGCCGACTGACCGGGAGGCCGTCCTTCTGGCCGGGGAACTGGGTCTGCACGAGCAGGACGTCGAACGCCGCGGCGAGGCCGAGGGTGACGACGGCGAGGTTGACGCCGCGCAGCCGGAGCGCGGGGAGCCCGATGAGGATGCCGGCGACGCTCGCGACGATGCCGCCGAGGATCAGCCAGACGATGAACCCGCCGGGAGCGTCGGCGACGTTCAGCCAGGCCACCACCCAGGCGCCGATCGCGCCGAACGTGAGCTGGCAGAGGGCGATGATGCCGGCCGAGCCGGTCACGACGCCCAGTCCGAGCACGGCGATCGACGCGGTCACCATGCTGATCGCGAGATAGACCGTGTAGCCCGAGAGGCCGACGCTCAGGGCCCAGCCGATCGCCAGCGCGACGACGGCGATGGCGACGGGGAGGAACGCGCGTACGCGGCGATTAGCGAGCAGCATCCCACACCTCCTTTCGCTGCGACCACAGCAGCAGGATGACGATGAACAGGAGCGGAACGAAGTTGCGCACGAGCGCGAGCTCGTTCACCTGGGCCACCATGCCGTTGATGAGTCCGAGCACGAGGCCGCCGACGACCGCGAGGTCGAGGCGCTTGAATCCGCCGAGGAGCGCGGCCGCGGCCGCGGGGATGATGAGCATCGAGAGCGTGACGGCGTCGTTCGACTGCGTCGGGGCGATGATGAGGATCGTGATCGCGCCGATCGCGCCGGTGACGGCCCAGACGCCGACGGAGAGGGGCTTCGACGCGATGCCGATGAGCTCGGCCGTGGTGGGCCGGTCGGACAGGGCGCGGAGCTTGGTCCCGATCGTCGTCTTGCGCAGGAGGACCGCGGAGGCGACGGCGACGAGGATCGCGAGACTCACCGTGATGACGGTGACCCAGCTCACCACGACGCCCGCGACGCTGAACGCCGCGCCGTTGAAGAGCGGGGCGAAGGGCTGGGGCTTGTTGCCGAACATGATGTACGAGAGCGACATCAGCAGCAGGAACGGGGCGACCGTCATCGCGGAGCGCGTCGAGAGGTCGGCCTCGGAGAGCCAGGTCGCCGCGATCCAGCCGATGATCGCGCTCAGCAGCGCGCCGACGAGGATGCCGGCGATCGTCGCCAGCCAGACGGGCATGCCCAGCTTGCTGGCGAACCACACGGCGATGAACGCGGCGAACATGCCGGTCGCGGCCTGCGCGAAGTTGACGACGCGCACGAGCCGGGACATGAGGGTCAGGGTGACGGCGAAGACGGCGTAGACGCCGCCGGCGGCGAGGCCGGAGAGCGCACCCTGCAGGAGGGCGCCGCCGTTCACGAGCGGGCCCCTCGGATCTGGGGGAAGGGGGAGGAGTGGAGCATGGAGGATCCTTCGTTCCGGAGAAGCGGGTGTGCCCGGTGCGGCGGAAGCTCAGGGCTTCCGCCGCACCGGGCGAGACGGCGAGGCTCAGCTCGCGGGGATCATCAGCCAGTCGTCGGCGGCCTGCTCCCAGGCGTTGGTGCCGGACTGCAGGGTGACGGGCCAGCCGCCCGGCTCGTAGTCCTGGGCCGCGATCTTGTCGAACTGGTAGGGGTAGGCGATCATCGGGTTCTCGATCGGCTCCATGCTCGCGAGCGCCTCGTTGACGCTCTCGCGGGTGATGTCGCCCTCGATGCTCTCCAGCACCTCGACCATGAAGGTGGCGGCGAGGTAGCCGCCCTGGCTGAAGGAGGTCAGCGTGATGTCGTTCTCCTCCATCAGCGACTTCCAGTCGGCGTTGATCTCGCTGTCCTCCGTGAACGGGTAGAACTCCGCGGGCACGTAGACCCCTGCTGCACTGTTGTCGACCGCCGCGGCGAAGCTCTCGCTGTAGGTGGAGGTCAGGAACAGGAACGTGACGTCGTCCCAGCCCTGCTGGTTCGCGGCCTTGATCATGCCGATCGCGTCGGGCTCGACGTTGTTGGTGACGATGCCGTCGCAGCCGGCCTCGCGCGCCTTCACGATGTAGGGCGTGTAGTCGGCGCCGCCGTAGGGCACGGTGTCGTCGACGAAGGTCGGCTGCTTGCCGGTGATCTCGCTCCAGCGGTCGACCGCGGCCGCGTAGGCCGGGCCGGTCGAGCCGATGACGCTCGTGAGCACGCAGAGGTTCTCGAGGCCGAGCTCCTCGGAGCCGTACAGCATCGTGAGCGTCGTGTCGTTGAAGGGGCCGATGTTGGCCGGTGCGATGTTGGCCGAGTTGAAGCAGCCAGGGTCGACGCCGATGCCGGGGATGGAGCTCACACCCTCCTGCTCGTAGTACTTGGCGTTGATCTCGCAGTCGAGCAGCGATGCGCTGCCGACGAGCGCGACGACCTCGTCGCTGCCGAGGAGCTCGCGGGCGGAGGCCGTGGCGGTGGCCGGATCGGCCTTGTCGTCCATGGCCTTGTACTCGATCTGACGGCCGTTGATGCCGCCCTCCTCGTTGACCTGGTCGAAGACCGCGGCCGCGGCCTCCGAGGCCTCGGGGAAGGTGGCCGGGCCGCTGATGGTGTTGACGGAGCCGAGCTTGATGGGCGCGTCTTCGCCGCCCCCACCGCCCGCGCAGCCGCTCAGCACGAGCGCGGCCGCCGCAGTCAGCGCGGCGGCTCCAGCGATGCGTGTTTTCATCTTGTGTCCTCTCGGATGGGTGTGTGATTCATGTCAGACCGGCTGCACGTCGGGGTAGTCGACCGAGCCGATGGGGTAGATGTGCCCGCCGGCGCGCGAGTGCTCGGCCTCGCCGTCGCCGGTGATGCCGAGGAAGATCCCCGTCGTCTTGAGCTGGTAGCCGAGATCGTGCAGCCACACGCTCGCGACCGCGATCCGGAACTCCCGGAAGCAGAACAGGTAGAGGCCGTCCGCGAACTTCCACACGGTCGACATGTCCATGTCGCCGTGGCCGCGCTGCACGCCCTGCACGCACTGCCACGCGTACCGCTGGCTCGAGATGTAGACGTGCTCGTAGAGGTGGTGCGGGCTGTACCGGTAGAGGTTGCGCTTGCCGATGAGGTCGCGCGACGGGCCGGGAACCTCGCCCGAGGGCTCGCCGCCGTCGGTGACGCCCGCCCAGAAGGTCTGGCCGACGCGGGGCTCGCCCTCGACCTCCTCCTCGGCGATCTCGGAGCGGGTGACGAGCACCCGATGCGTGCTCTCCGAGTAGACGATCGTGATCGCCTCGCGTTCGCGCGACTCGATCGGCAGGTTGACGAAGACGACGTCCTCGCGCACTCGCACGGCGTCGTAGGGGTCGCTCAGCTCGCCGTCGGTCGAGATCGCGCCCTCGGCCCGCCAGCGGACGACCTCGGCGTCGAACGCCAGTGCGATCCCGGTCCCGTCGTCGAGGGTGAGTGCGAGGCGCGTCCCCGCGAGATCGGCGTTCGGGAGCCGGAAGGTGTCGATGCCCGCGGCGAACTCGTCGTAGCTGCGCCACTCGTTCGGATCCGCCTCGGTGATGTCTGCTGTCTGGGTCGTCATTGGCCCTGGTCCTTTCGGAATCGATCACGGATGATTCGTTCTCGGGGAGATGCACCGGATCCCTGAAGGATTCGCGAGCTCCGATGCTCGAGTCACTGACTCAACTGTAGGGAGTGCGGGTGCGGAATGCACCGCCCCCGCAGCGCGCATTCCGCGTGAGTCAAGCGCCGTGCCCTGATGGTCAACGAGTGTCACGAGAAGGTTGCGAATCGCCCCGCGGAACGACCCGCCCGGGTCGTCGCCGGGCCGCTACGGACGCCTCAGTTCACTCGGGGAGACCCCGTAGGCCGTCTTGAAGACGCGGCTGAAGTGCGCCGCGTCGGTGAACCCCCAGCGCGACGCGATCGCCGAGATCGTGCGGTCGGCGAGCACGGGATCGAGGAGGTCCGTGCGGCAGCGCTCGAGCCGGCGCTCGCGGATCCAGGTCGACACCGTGGTGTCCGCCTGGCGGAAGAGCGCGTGCAGGTGCCGCGTGGAGATGTAGTGCGCCGCCGCGATGCTTCCCGGCGAGAGATCCGTGGAGGCCAGGTTGCGATCGATGTGGGCGTAGATCTTCTGCAGCAGCATCTGGTGCGGATCGCGCTGCACCGGATCCGCGTCGAGGATGCTGGAGAACATCGTGTTCAGCAGATCGAGGCTCGTGTGCGCGAGTTTCGTGCGCACCCGGTCGCCGAGGTGGACGAGCTGCGCCGGGAACTGCGAGAGGAACGCCGTGACGACGGGGGCGAGGCCGCTGTGCTGCTGACCCAGCGAGACGGCGGTGAGCTGCTCCGTGAACGGGACCGGCACCTCGAGCCGATCCTTCGGGAACATCATGATGAGATTGCGGAACTCCTCGCCGAAGAGCAGCGAGTAGGGGCGCGAGGTGTCGTAGATCGAGAGATCGCCGGGGCGCATCACCACCTCGCGGCCGTCCTGCACCAGGATGCTGGTGCCGGCGAGCAGCAGGCTCACCTTGTAGAAGCCGCTCCCGCCGCTCGCGATGGTCTCCGCGGTGCGCTCCACCAGGTGCGGTCGCGCCGTCACCTCGGTGAAGACGACGTTGTCGGCGTCGGCGGAGCAGAGACGGGCCGTGAACGGCTCCGACCGCTCGCTCGTGATCCGGAGCGGAACGAAGGACGACGACACGATGTTCCTGAAGGCGCCGAGAGTGTCGGCCTGGATCGGGGGAAGCGCAGACCGCGAGGCTCCCTGCGTCGTTGCAAGCTGCATACCTATCACCTCATCTTGCCGAGAGAATACACCTAAATCGCGGAGAGCGTCTCCTCGAGGGCGCCGAGGAGGATCGGCAGCTCCTCGTGGCCGAACGCCAGCGGCGGACGGACCTTGAGCACGCTCTCGTCGCGCCCGATCCGCGAGATGAGCACCTTCCGCTGCTTCATCGCCTCGACGACCTGCTTCGCGAGCTGCGGAGCGGGCTCGCCGTCGATCGCGAAGTCCAGGCCGAGGAACATGCCCGTGCCCTTCGCCGATCGCACGAAGTCGTAGCGCTCGGCGAAACCGCGGAAGGTCCGGAGAGCCTCCGAGCCGAGGGTCTTCGCCCGCCCCATGAGGTCGTGATCCGCCATCTCCAGGAGCACGGCCTCGCCCACGGCCGCCGAGACCGGGTTGCCCGCGAAGGTGTTGAAGTACTCGTTCCGCGATCCGAACTCGTCGAGCACGGCCTCGCTCGTGACGACCGCCGACATCGGGTGGCCGTTGCCCATGGGCTTGCCCATCGTCACGAGATCCGGGCGCATGGCGGCGAACTGGTGGCCCCACATGTGCGTGCCGGTGCGGCCGAAGCCGCTCTGCACCTCGTCGGCGATGACCATGCCGCCCGCGGCGCGCACGCGGTCCACGATCCCCGGGACGAGGCCCTGCGGCAGGCGCGGCATGCCCTCGGTCGAGAACAGCGGGTCGAAGAGGCAGGCGGCGACCCCGAAGCCGGCCTCCTGCAGGGAGGCGATCGCGGCGTCGAGCTGGGCGAGGGTCTCGGCCAGCACCTCGCTCTCGGGGCGCGGATCCCGGTCGAGATCGGGGATCCGCAGCGCGCGGACGTTGGGATCGAGCGGGACCGCGGTCTGCAGCCCGGTCGTCAGGCCCGCGAGAGTGATCGTGGTGCCGTGGTAGCTGTAGTCGGAGACGATCATGCCCGTGTTGCCCGTGAGCTGACGCGCGATCCGGATGGCGAGTTCGTTCGCCTCGGATCCCGAGTTGCCGAAGAGGATCCGGTCGAGCCCCGTGTCGAAGGTCGCGAGCAGGCGCTCCGCGTAGTCGACGACGCGCTCGTTGAGGTAGCGGGTGTGCACGTTGAGGGTCGCGGCCTGGGTGCAGAGGGCGTCGACGACGCGGTCGTTCGCGTGGCCGACGTGGGGCACGTTGTTGTAGCCGTCGAGATAGCGGTCGCCGTTCGCCTCGGTGAACCAGACGCCCTTCGCCGAGACGAACTGCAGGGGCTCGTCGTAGAAGAGCGGCGAGTAGGGGCCGATCGTGCTGTTGCGGCGGGCGATGAGATCTGAGGTGGAGGTCATTGCGGGGTTCTCCTGGGTTCGGGTCAGGCCGCGATGAGTTCGCGGGAGAGTCTCACGATGTTGGGAAGCACGGTCGTGGCGTGCCACTCGGCGGTCTCCTCGCCTCGACGGTCGGCGGACCAGCCGAGGTAGGTCAGACCGCGTGCGAGCAGGATGGCGGGGAAGACCGCGTGGTCGGCCGGTTCGAGCGGGCGCACCGACTCGTACCCGGCGAAGAGCGCGTCGCGGTAGTCCGCGTAGCGCGGGTGGGGCGTGTAGAAGTACAGCGCGGTCGCGAGATCGAAGAGGTGCCAACCGGCGGCGAAGTCGTCGAAGTCGATGAGCACGAGGCCGTCGGGGGTGCGCAGCACGTTCTCGGGGGTGAGATCCGCGTGGATCGGTCCGAAGCGGTGCGCCGGTGTGCCGTAGGCGCCGAGCGTCTCGCGGATCCGCGCGATCGCGGCCTCGACCGCTTGCCGTTCGGACCCGGCGAGCTCCTCGATCCGCAGCGGATCGCCCCAGGCGGGCTCGGCGCCGACGAGGCCGTCGAGATCCCAGTCGTCGCGCGGGACGGCCATCGTGTAGCCGGAGCGCTCCGTCGCGTCGTGCACCTCGGCGGCGAGGCGCCCGAGCTCGGCGAAGTCCGCGGGGTCGAGCGGTGCGGTGCCGTCGACGCCCGTGCGCTCGTCCCCGAAGTTGCCGTGGTTCTGGAGCAGATGCTGCAGGTCGACCTGGTGCACACCCGCGGCGTGCTGCGCGCCGACGCTGCAGAAGCCGCGGCCGTCGCGCGCGGTCACGAATCGCGGTACCGCGACGCCCTCGCCGTGCAGCGCGCGCACGAAGTCGAGCTCGCAGTCGAGTTCGGCGTCGCTGTGGTACCCCTGGCGATGCACGCGGAGTACGTAGTCGGTCTCCTCGCCGTCGATGTCGCCGCGGAGCGAGAACACGAAGTTCTCCCGGTTCTTGAGCAGGGTGAGCTCGGTGGCGGGATCCAGGCCGTATTCGGCGAGGGCCTCGCGGGCGAGCTCGGTCGCTGCGGGGAGATCGACGGTGATCATGCGGTTCCTTCCGACGGCCGCTCGCCGACCGGGGGCCGCGAGCAGAAACTATACTCTGAGTATAGAAACTGAATCCGGAGTACACAAGCCCGCTTCGATCGCTCTACACTTGAGGGCATGAACCCGGAGACGCTCGAGGATCCCGCGCCGACGTCTGCGCCTGCGGTCGAGGCTGCGGCTGAGGCTGAGGCTGAGGCCGTGCCTGCGGCCGCGCCGACCAGTCTCCGTGAGCGGCGGCAGCGCCGCACCCGCGAGGAGCTCGTGGACGCCGTGCTCGCGGTCATCGCCGAGAGTGGCCTCGCCGACACCACCATCGAGCGCGTTTCGGCGAAGTCGGGCATCTCGCGCGGAACGGTCTACGCCCACTTCCCGGACGGCCGCGACGAGCTGCTGCGGGCGGCCTACGCCCGGCTCGGCCGACAGCTGGTGGAGCGCACGCGCGCGGCGGTATCGGCCGCCGACGACTGGCGCGGTCGGCTCGTCGCGCACGCGCGCGCCCTCTTCGACCTCGCGGACGACGCCAGGATCGGGCACTTCTACAACGTTTCGGGGCCGACGCTCATCACCGAGGGGGCCGAGCGCGGCATCGGGTCGGGTGCGAGCATCATCATCATCCGCGAGACCCACGAGGCGGCGCGCGCCCCGGGCGACGTCGTCGAGGCGATCGACGCCGACGCCGTCGCGGCGCTGCTCGTCGGTGCGATGCGCGAGGCGGCGACGGGCGTCGCGGCCGGCGTCCGGGATGCTGAGCGCTCCTACACCGCGTTCGCCCGGCTGATCGA
>JAPSIU010000464.1 GCA_031178565.1 Leucobacter sp.
AGCGCTCGCTCGCCGACCCGGGAGCGGTCGTGCGCTACGGGATGCCGTTCGCCCGGACGCTCGTCAACCTCGCGATGGCGGGGCTCATCGGTTCCGTCGTGATGACCGTGTGGGTGCTCGCGGGCGGGAGACCGGGGAAGCAGGGGCAGTCCGAGAGGCCCATGGGGTCGGAGAGCCCGGGCGAACCGGCGGAGACCCGACTGGCGATGGACCTCGCAGCGGGATCCGCCGCGGTGCTCACGGTCGCGAGCGCGGTCACCCTCATCTTCACCTACGTCGACGTGTCGGGCCTCCCGTTCTCGGGCGACGCGAGCTTCGGCGCCGGACTCGCCCAGTTCGTCACGGAGATCGAGCTCGGGCAGTTGTGGTTGATCGAGCTCCTGCTCGCCGCCGTGACCACGGTGCTGGCCTTCGCGATCCGGGAGCGGCGTCTCACGCTGATCGTGCTGATCGCGGCCGTGGCGACGACGCTCCCGCTCGCGCAGCAGGGGCACGCGGCGGGAGCGTCCGGGCACGCGCAGGCCGTGAACTCCCTGCTCGTGCACCTCGTCGGCGCGGCCGTGTGGCTCGGCGGGCTGATCACGCTGGTCTTCGTGGCGCGCGTGGTGGACCGGGAGCGCCTCGCGCTCCTGACCCGGCGCTACTCGTCCCTCGCGCTGTTGGCGTTCATCGGGGTCGGCGCCTCGGGCGTGGTGAGCGCCTGGCTGCGCGTGGGATCCGTCGATGCGCTTCTCGGAACCGGCTACGGCCGGCTCGTGCTGCTGAAGACCGCCGCGCTCGTCGTGCTGGGCGCGTTCGGCGCGGTGCAGCGAACGCGCCTGATCCCGCGCATCGCGGACCGCGGGCGCGGCGGGCGTGCCTTCGCCTGGTTCGTGATCGCGGAGCTCGCGGTAATGGGGGTCGCGAGCGGAATCGCGGGAGCCCTCGGCCGCACCGCCACACCGGTTGCCCTCGAGCCGGCGCGCGACCAGGGCGGCCGGATCAGCCCGGCCGAGTGGCTGACGGGCGATCCGCTGCCACCGGAGCTGACCCCGATCGGCTACCTCACCTCTTGGAAGTTCGACCTGGCCTGGTCGCTCGTCTGCCTCTTCGGGATCGCCCTCTACGTCGCCGCCGTGATCCGGCTCGCCCGGCGCGGGGACCGCTGGCCGGTCGCGCGCACGAGCGCATGGATCCTCGGCCTGCTGCTCCTCCTCTACACGACGAACGGCCCCTTCAACGCCTACGAGCAGTACCTCTTCAGCGTGCACATGCTCGCGCACATGATGCTGACGATGCTCATCCCGCTCGTGCTCGTGCTCGGGGCGCCGGTGACTCTCGCGCTGCGGGCGACCGAGAAGCGGGGGGACGGCTCCTGGGGCGGTCGGGAGTGGATCCTCTGGGCGGTGCAGACGCCGTTCTCGAGGGTGGTCACGCACCCGGCCGTCGCAGCGGTCGTGTTCGCGGGGTCGCTGTGGGTGTTCTACTTCACGCCCGTGTTCCGCTGGGCGATGGAGGAGCATCTCGGACACCAGTGGATGATCGTGCACTTCCTCATCTCGGGCTACCTGTTCAGCCTGTCGATGATCGGGATCGATCCCGTGCCCTATCGGTTCCCCTACCCGCTGCGGCTCGTCACGCTCTTCGCGACCATGGCCTCGCACGCGTTCTTCGGGGTGACGCTCATGACGGGCGACTCGCTCATGCTCGCCGACTGGTTCGGCGCGATGGGGCGCACCTGGGGAGCGACGCCGCTCGAGGATCAGTCGACGGGAGGCGGAATCGCGTGGGGGATCGGCGAGCTGCCGACGCTCGCGCTCGCGCTCATCGTCGCGGTGCAGTGGTCGCGGAGCGACGCCAAGGAGCAGAAGCGGAAGGACCGGGCTGCGGATCGCTCGGGCGACGCTGAGCTCGAGGCCTACAACACGATGCTCGCGGCGACGGCCGAGCGGGATGCGGAGCGGGCGCGAAAGGCCGGAGAGCAGACGCGCGGCGTCTGATCGCCGAGTACTCACGCTCAGCTGGTCAGCAGATGCCCTGAATCCGAGTCCTTCCCGCTGGTTGACGGTGTCAGGCCCGTCCGTC
>JAPSIU010000465.1 GCA_031178565.1 Leucobacter sp.
AGCTGGGCGAGGGTGATGATCAGGGTGAACCCGAAGGTCCGGACGAGGTCGTAGCCCTGCGTGAACAGGAGGGTCGGGATCCAGATGAATGCGCCGTAGTACGCGAAGTTCACGCAGAACCAGACCGCCCAGAGTGCGGCCGTGCGGAGCCGGAGGGCGGGGGCCCACAGTCCGCGCAGCCGCTGACCGATCGTCGCGGCGTGCGGTGCGGTGCGCGGCGGGCTCCCCGCGCCCGGGGTGGCGGAGCCGAAGACGGCGGGCGAGCGCTCCAGGTCGGCGACGATCCGCTCCGCCTCCGCCGTGCGACCGCGGGACGCGAGCCAGCGGGGGGATTCGGGAAGCGCCCAGCGGACCACGATGGCGTACACCGCCGGTACGGCGCCGATCGCGAGTGCCCACCGCCACCCTTCGGCGACATTCGGGATGACGAGGTAGCCGATGAGCGCCGAGGCGGTCCAGCCGACCGCCCAGAAGGCCTCGAGCACCACGATGATCCGACCCCGCATCCGTGCCGGCGCGAACTCGCTCACGTAGGTGCTCGCGACCGGCAGCTCCGCGCCGAGGCCGAGGCCGACGACGAAGCGCAGCGCGATCAGGGCGGCAACGCCGCCCGCCAGCGCGCTCGCTCCCGTGGCGACGCCGTAGACCAGAAGGGTGAGCGCGAACACCGACCGGCGGCCGATCCGATCGGCGAGGAGCCCTCCGAGGGTCGCCCCCACCGCCATGCCGGCGAAGCCCGCCGAGGCGATCCACGACGACGCCTCCGCGGTGAGCTGCCACTCCGCGACCAGCGCGGCGATCACGAAGGAGATGAGGCCGACGTCCATCGCATCGAGCGCCCAGCCGGCTCCCGAACCCGTCAGCACCCGGAGGTGCGCGCGCGTGAAGGGGAGCCGGTCGAGCCTCGCTGCGACGGGCGCCGTCGTCGTGTCGGTCATCCCTGAATCGTACGAGAGCAGACGGATGCCTCGCGCCGCGTCACTCGCCGAGCATGTCCCGCACGAGCGGAATGACCTTGCTCCCGTACAGCTCCACCGATCGCATCAGCTTGTCGTGACCGAGGGTGCCGTTCGCGTACTTGAGGTCGAAGCGACCCGCGCCGAGGGTGCGGACGGTGTCGGCGATCTTGCGCGCGACCGTCTCGGGCGATCCGGCGTAGATGGACCCTTCGGGTCCGACCTCGTGCTGGAAGCGGAGACGACTGTACGGAGGCCATCCGCGTTCCGCACCGATGGTGTTGTTCTGCGCTTCGAAGCCCGGGTACGCCTCCTCCCAGGCCTGCTCGTCCGTGTCTGCGATGTGCCCCGGCGAATGGATCCCGATGGGCAGAGCGGGCGTGCCGAGCTCCCCGACGGCGCGATGGTAGAGGTCGACGAAGGGCCGGAACCGGGCCGCCGGACCGCCGATGATGGCCAGCATGAGGCCGTAGCCGTAGCGCGCCGTCCGGATCACCGACTCGGGCGATCCGCCGACGCCGACCCAGGCGCGGATGCCGCCCGCGGTCTTCGGGAAGACGTCTGCCTGCGTGAGCGACGGCCGCATCGTGCCCTCCCAGGTGACGGGCTTCTCGTCGCGCAGGAGCGAGAACAGCTCGAGCTTCTCCTCGAAGAGCGCCTCGTAGTCGGAGAGGTCGTAGCCGAACAGCGGGAAGGACTCGATGAAGGAACCGCGTCCGAGGATCACCTCCGCCCGCCCGTCGGAGACCGCGTCGAGGGTCGCGAAGCGCTCGTAGACGCGGACCGGGTCGTCGCTGGAGAGCACCGTGACCGCCGACCCGAGCCGGATCCGCTCCGTGCGCGATGCGATCGCGGCGAGCACGATCTCGGGGCTGGACACCGCGTACTCCCGCCGATGGTGCTCACCCACTCCGATGAAGTCCACGCCCGCCGCGTCGGCCAGCGCTGCCTGCTCGACGAGGTTGCGGATCGCCTGAGCGTGCGAGACGCGCTGACCGTCGGACTCGACGGTGATGTCGCCGAACGTGTCCAGTCCCAGTTCCACTGCGGCCATGACGACCCCTTCCATTCACGTGCATGAGTTCTTCCGGTGGACTCAACGACGGA
>JAPSIU010000115.1 GCA_031178565.1 Leucobacter sp.
CCCGCGAGCGGGGTCGCTCCGAGGTGGCCCACGAGCGCCGAGTCGACGACGAGGAAGAGCGGCTCCGCGACGAGCGCGCCGAGCGCCGGTACGGCGAGGTGCGCGATGCTGCGGTCGACGGCGCGGCGATCCTGCATGGCATCCAGGCTAGTGCGTGCTCCGGCGCCGTTCGCGCGAGGGATCGGCGCCGGCGAGGAGCCGACCCTGGCCGCCTCAGGGGCCACCGGTAGGGTGGTCGCATGAGCAACGCCGCGCCCGCCTCAGTGACCACGTCAGGCATCGACCTCGCCGAACTCGACCCCTCGGTCCGCCCGCAGGACGACCTCTTCAGGCACGTCAACGGCAAGTGGATCGAGCGCACCGAGATCCCCTCCGACAAGGCCCGCTACGGATCCTTCGCGGTGCTCGCGGAGAACGCCGAGGAGGCGGTGCGCGACATCATCACCGGCACGGAGGCGCCGAAGGCCGGGGTCCGATCCGAGGTCGAGCCCGACAAGGTGGCCGCCCTCTACGCGAGCTTCATGGACGTGGAGCGCGCGGACGAGCTGGGCGCGACCCCCATCGAGGCCGATCTCGCGCGTGCGCTCGCGGTCTCCTCGGTGCCCGAGCTGGTGGCGCTCGTCGCCGAACTCGAGCGGCAGGGCCTGAGCGGCTTCTACGGCATGTTCGTCGACAACGATCCCGGGGATCCCTCGCGCTACATCGTCTTCGTGATGCAGGGCGGGATCGGCCTGCCCGACGAGTCCTACTATCGCGAGGAGCAGTTCGCGGCGATCCGGGAGCAGTACCGGGCGCACATCGCTCGCATGCTGGGGCTCGTGGGGGTGGCGGACCCGGAGCGCCTCGCGGACCTCTCCTACGACCTCGAGCGCAGGATCGCGGAATCGCACTGGGACAAGGTCGAGAGCCGCGACATCCAGAAGCTCTACAACCTGCGCACGCTCGAGGGGCTGCGGGAGATCGCGCCGCAGCTCGACTGGCCCGCCTACCTCGCCGCCATGGGGGCGCCCGCGGAGGCGTTCTCGGAGGTCGTCGCGGCGCAGCCCTCGGCCCTGAGCGGCCTCGCCGGGCTGCTCGTCGAGGAGGAGCTCGAGGCCTGGCGCGCCTGGCTGGTCTGGAGCATCGTACGCGGATCCGCGTCGCTGCTCACGCAGGAGATCTCGCGCGCGAACTTCGACTTCTACGGCACCGCGCTCACCGGAGCGCCCGAGCAGCGGGATCGCTGGCGCCGGGGCGTCTCCTTCGTGGAGGGGGCGATGGGCGAGGCCGTCGGGCGGCTCTACGTCGAGCGCCACTTCGACGAGGGCTCGAAGGCCGCCATGGACGAGCTGGTGGGGCACCTCATCGAGGCGTACCGCGAGTCGATCCGGCAGCTCGACTGGATGGGGGCCGAGACCAAGCAGCGCGCGCTCGAGAAGCTCGACCGGTTCACCCCCAAGATCGGGTACCCCGTGAAGTGGCGGGACTACTCGGCGCTCTCCGTCGACTCGGGCGACCTCGTCGGCAACTCGCGCCGGGTCTCGGAGTTCGAGTTCGCGCGCGAGCTCGGCAAGGTGGGCAGGCCGATCGACCGCGACGAGTGGTTCATGACGCCTCAGACCGTCAACGCCTACTACAACCCGGGGTTCAACGAGATCGTGTTCCCCGCGGCGATCCTGCAGCCGCCGTTCTTCGACGCGTCGTGGGATGCGGCGGTGAACTTCGGCGCGATCGGCGCGGTGATCGGTCACGAGATCGGCCACGGTTTCGACGACCAGGGATCCCGCTACGACGGCGACGGCAAGCTCACCGAGTGGTGGACCGAGGAGGATCGCGAGGCCTTCGAGGCGCGCACGAAGTCGCTCGTCGACCAGTACAACGTGCTCTCGCCCGAGGGCGCGGACGGCCAGACGGTCAACGGCGAGCTCACCATCGGGGAGAACATCGGCGACCTCGGCGGGCTCGCGATCGCCTGGAAGGCGTACCTGCGCTCGCTCGACGGAGCCGAGCCGCCCGTGATCGACGGGCTGACCGGTGCCGAGCGGTTCTTCCTCGCGTGGGCGCAGGCCTGGCAGCAGAAGTCGCGCCCCGAGGAGACCGTGCGGCTGCTCACGATCGACCCGCACTCGCCCAACGAGTTCCGCTGCAATCAGATCGTGCGCAACCTCGCGCCCTTCCACGAGGCCTACGGCACGAAGCCGGGCGACAAGCTCTGGCTCGATCCCGCGGAGCGCGTCAGCATCTGGTGAGCGCGGCGCCCGGCGCGCGGCAGCCGGGTGCGGCGGAAGCGGATCAGGACCGGGAGCGTCGTTTCGGCAGGGCGCGTCGCGCAGCCCCGAGGGCGCGGCGCTCGAGGGGCAGCGCTCCCGCCGTCGGCTCGAGGTGCGCGGGCACCGCGAGCGGCGGAGGCCCGAAGGCTCCCCGTGAGGCCCTCACGACGCGGCGTCCCATCACGTTGTTGCCGAAACCGCCGATCGCGGCTCCGACGCCGAACGGCAGGGCCTTTCCCAGGAACGACGCACCGCCCCGCGTCGCGAATGAGCGCATGAACTTCGCCTTGAGCTGGTCGACGAGCGGGTTCACGATGGCTCGCGGCAGCGACGAGGCCACCAGCTCGCCCCAGTAGGCCGGCCTGGTGGCGCCGCCCCGCGCCTGCCGGCCCAGCTGGGCGATCAGCCCGGAAGCCTCGGATCCGAGCATCAGCGCCATGACGAGCGCGCGTGCGCGATCGGGATCCTCCACCGCGATGCCGTGCACCTCGGCCACGGACTGCGCGAAGAGGGCGGTCGCCTCCAGGAACCCGACGGTCTCCGCGCCGGAGAGCGCGAGCGCCGTTCCCGTGCCGACGCCCGGGATCACGGCGACCGCGCCGATGGACGCGCCGGTGGTCGTGACGAGGCCGAGGTAGCGCACCTCCAGCGCCCGTACGAGCTCCGCCGTCGAGGCATCGGGGTGCCGCAGCCGGATGCCGCGCAGGTGGGCGAGCACGGCCGGGCGCTGCACCGAGAGCACGCGGTCGACGGTGCGCGCGAACGCGCCGTCGGGTGCGTCGTGGGGGTGCGCCGCGCCGGTGTGCGCCGTGTGCTGCTGCGCCACCGCGCCGGGCGCGGTGTAGTGCTGCATCGCGAGCGGTGCGTCGGGCGGGGGCGCCTCGTATCGGGGCTGATGGTCGGTCATAGCCTGCATGCTAGATGAGAGCCCTGACACTTTGTCGCGTATCTCGGGGAAGCATCCCGTGCGCCCGTGCCCCGTGCGCCCGCAGCGCACTCCCGGCGGTCCGCGACTTGCGCGGGCCGGGGCCGGTGGAGGAGACTCTGGGCACGAGCCCGGCGAAGACGGCGGGCCGGCGCCCAGCGATGACGGTGGGCCAGTTCCTTCGACACGGGGTGGTGCGGACCGATGGCAAGTACGAGTCAGGGTGCGGCTCCGGGGGTGATGCCGGTCCCGCCGGCCTCCCGGGTGATCATGATCGCCGCGGCCGCCGCGATGGGCGGTTTCCTCTTCGGCTTCGACACCGCCGTGATCAACGGGGCGGTCGGAGCGGTCGGCAAGTGGAGCGGAGCCGGTCCGCTCCTCCTCGGGTTCTCGGTGGCGAGCGCGCTCATCGCGTGCGCGATCGGGGCGTGGTTCGCCGGTCCCGTCGCTGCGAGATTCGGCCGGATCAGGGTGATGCAGGTCGCCGCGGTCGTGTTCTTCGTGTCGGCGCTGGGCTCAGGGCTGGCGTGGGACATCTGGTCGTTGACCGCCCTGCGTTTCATCGGCGGTTTCGGGGTCGGAGCGGCGAGTGTGATCGCACCGGCCTATATCGCGGAGGTGTCGCCCGCGAACATCCGAGGCCGTCTCGGGTCGCTGCAGCAGCTCGCGATCGTCGTCGGCATCTTCGTCTCGCTGCTCAGCAACTACGCGCTCGCCGAGGCGGCGGGCGGCGCCGGCAAGGTGCTGTGGTTCGGTCTCGAGGCCTGGCGGTGGATGTTCATGGCCGAGTGCCTCCCCGCGGTGATCTACGGCGTGCTCGCGTGCAGGATCCCGGAGTCTCCTCGGTACCTGGTCGGCAGGGGGCGCGAAGCGGAGGCGGAGCGGATCCTCGAGCATTACGTGGGCGGCACCCCCACCGAGAAGATCAAGGAGATCCGCTCGTCCCTCGATTTCGAGGCCACGCAGTCGATCTCGGTGGTCCGCGGGCCCCGGCTGGGCCTGGCCCCGATCCTCTGGGTGGGCATCGCGCTCTCGCTGTTCCAGCAGCTGGTCGGCATCAACGTGATCTTCTACTACTCGACAATGCTGTGGGAGGCGGTCGGTTTCGACGAGTCCGACGCGTTGCTGACGGGAGTGATCACCTCGGTCGTGAACATCGCCACCACGATCGTCGCGATCTCGCTCGTCGACAGGATCGGGCGCAAGCCGCTGCTCGTCATCGGCTCGATCGGGATGACGGTGACACTCGGCACGATGGCCTGGATCTTCGGGAGCGCCCCCACCGAGACGATCGGCGGATCGGTGCAGCCGGTGCTCTCGGACACGGCGGGGATCGTCGCCGTGCTCGCGGCGAACCTGTACGTCGTGTTCTTCGGGGTGAGCTGGGGGCCGGTCGTGTGGGTGCTGCTCGGCGAGATGTTCAACAACCGGATCCGAGCGTACGCGATCTCGATCGCCGCCGCCGCGCAGTGGGCGGCGAACTTCGCGGTGTCGATCACCTTCCCGCCGCTGGCGGACGCCGGTCTCGGTCTCGCGTACGGTCTGTACACCGCGATGGCCGTGCTCTCGCTATTCTTTGTGTGGAAGTTCGTCAGGGAGACCAAGGGTCGAGAGCTGGAGTCGATGTGATGGGGACCGCGTTCGGACTGGACATCGGGGGGACCGGCATCAAGGGCGCGGTCGTCGACCTCGCGAGCGGCGAGCTGCTGAGCGAGCGTGTGCGGATCGATACGCCGCAGCCGGCGACGGTGGCCGCGGTACTCGACACCGCTGCGGCCGTGGTGGGCGAGGTCGGATGGACGGGGCCGATCGGCTGCGCGTTCCCGGGCATCGTGAAGCGGGGGCTCGTCGGCTCGGCCGCGAACATCGACGAGGAATGGCTCGGAGAACACCTGGAGGAGCGCCTCGCCGCACGCCTCGGGGTCGCGGTGCGCGCGCTGAACGACGCCGACGCGGCCGGATTGGCGGAGATGCGGCTCGGATCCGGTCATCAGCGCGACGGCGTCGTGCTGATGCTGACGCTGGGAACGGGGATCGGCTCGGCACTCTTCGTCGACGGACGGCTTGTCCCCAACACCGAGTTCGGCCATCTCGAGCTCGACGGCTTCAACGCCGAGTCCCGGGCGTCGGCCGCCGCGCGGAAGCGCGAGGGGCTGAGCTACGAGGAGTGGGGCATGCGTCTGCAGCGGTACTTCTCGCACGTGGAGCGGCTGCTCTCGCCGGATCTCTTCATCGTGGGCGGAGGTATCAGCCGCAAGGCGGACCGGTTCCTGCCCCTGCTCTCGCTGCGGGCCCCCGTGGTGGCCGCGCGGCTGCGTCAGAACTCGGGGATCGTGGGGGCGGCCCTCCACAGCTCCGAGGCCTGACGGCCGGCGAGGGATCCCGCGGGCTCATCGCGCCGCGTGCGCCTCGTATCCACGCGCCGCGCGCGTCTCGTATCATCGCGCCGCGTGCGCCTCGCAGGCCGCCCCGCGGTGCTCGTCGCACGCGACGAAGCGGTCGCGGCACGAGGGCTCGCCGCAGTTCGAGAGCCGGTTCGACGGGATCCCGCACACCGCGCAGCTGCCGATGACGGCCGCCCCTGGCGCGAAATCCACCGCTTCGCGCCCGTCGAACACGGCGAGCGACCCCTCCCACAGCCCGTCGTTGCCGAAGGTCTCGCCGTAGCGCACGATGCCGCCGTCGACCTGGTACACCTCGCCGAATCCGCGCTTCCGCATCGCCGCGGAGAGGATCTCGCAGCGGATCCCTCCCGTGCAGTACGTGACGACGGGCCGGTTCTTGAGGTCGTCGAACGCGCCGCCCTCGATCTGCTCGATGAACCCGTGCGTGGTCTCGACGTCGGGCACCACGGCGCCCTTGAAGCGCCCGATCTCCGCCTCCCACGCGTTGCGGCCGTCGAAGAAGACGACGTCCTCGCCGCGCTCGGCGACGAGGTCGTTCACCGCCTCGGGGGAGAGGTGGACGCCTCCGCCCACGACACCGTCGTCCGAGACCTCGGTCTCATCCGGGATCCCGAACGCGACGAGTTCGTCCCGCACCTTCACGCTGAGGCGGGGGAAGTCCGCGAGGCGCCTCCACGGAGCGCGCCGGTCGACACCGTGCAGCGGCTCGGGCAGCTCGGGATCGAAGCCCGTGCCGTCGCTCCACTTGGCCTCGAGCGCCGCGAAGGGCCCGTACTCGCGCGTGCGCCGCAGGTAGCGCTTGCAGGCGTCGAGCTCGCCGCCGACGGTTCCGTTGATCCCGTGCCTCGACACGATGATCCGCCCGCGCAGACCGAGGGACTCGCACAGCTCGCGCTGCCAGAGCCGCACCGCGTCGGGGTCGGCGACGGGTGCGAAGACGTAGTACAGCAGGATCTTGGGCTCGCTCACCCGTCAATGGTAATCGCGCCGCGGCGCCCGGGGACTTGCTCCCGCGACGGTCTTCGGAGCACACTGGCACTCTCCCCAGTCTCCGCCCGAGAGGATCCCCGATGGCCGACGAGAACGCGCGCCTCCCGCACACCCGCATGCACTCAGACTCCGCGGAGACCCGGAGCATCGTCGACCTCGTGCTCGACTACTCCCGCCGCCGCATCCTGTGGGCCGACACGCCCCTCGACCACGCGGCTACGCCGAGCGAGCTGCGGCGGCTCGCGGGGGTCACGATCGGGGAGGACGGGATCGGCGCGACCCGCGCGCTGTCGGTCTTCGAGCACGTGCTCGCCCCCGCCTGCATCACGACCGACCACCCGCAGTACCTGTCGTTCATCCCGAGCGCTCCGTCGAAGGCCGCGATCGCCTTCGACCTCGTGGTCTCCGCGAGCGCCCTCTACGGCGGATCCTGGCTCGAGGGCGCGGGGGCGGTGCACGCGGAGAACGAGGTGCTCGCCTGGCTCGCCTCGGAGTTCGGTCTGCCCTCCGGAGCAGGAGGGGTGTTCGTGCAGGGCGGCACGATCGGAAACCTCTCGGCGCTCGTCGCGGCCCGCGACGACGCGCGGGCGAGGCGGGAAGCCGCCGGAGCCGGGCGCCCGGAGGGCGGCTGGGCGGTCGTGTGCAGTGCGGAGGCGCACTCCTCGATCAAGTCGGCCGCGCGGGTGATGGACGTCGACGTGGTCCCCGTGCCCGCGGACGACGACGGGGTGCTGCGCGCTCCCGCCGTGCGCACGGCGCTGGAGGCGCACGGCGATCGGGTGTTCGCCGTCGTCGCGACGGGGGGATCCACGAACTTCGGCATCGTCGACGACATCGCCGGGATCGCCGCGCTGAAGCGCGAGTTCGACTTCTGGCTGCACGTCGACGGCGCATACGGACTGACGGCGATGCTCTCGCCGCTCGCCCGCGACCGCTTCGCCGGGGTCGAGAGCGCCGACTCCGTGATCGTGGATCCGCACAAGTGGCTGTTCGCGCCCTACGACGTGTGCGCGCTCATCTACCGGGATCCCGAGACGGGCCGCCGCGCGCACACCCAGCACGCCGAGTACCTCGACACCCTCACGGAGGCCGGGGACTGGAGCCCGTCCGACTACTCGATCCAGCTCACCCGCAGGCCCCGCGGCCTCCCGCTCTGGTTCTCCCTCGCCACCTACGGCGCGGCGGCCTACCGGGAGGCCGTGACGGCCTCGATCGCGCTCGCGCGGCGGATCGCCGACGAGATCGACAGCCGTCCCGGCCTGCGCCTCGTCCGGGAGCCCCAGCTCTCGGTGGTCGTGTTCGAGCGGGACGGCTGGTCGCGCGAGGACTACGACCGGTGGTCGGATCGGCTGCTCGAGGAGCAGCGCGCGTTCGTCGTGCCGAGCTCGCACGCCGGCCGCCCGAACACCCGCTTCGCGATCGTCAACCCGCTGACGACCTTCGAGCACCTCACGGCGATCCTCGACTCGATGGAATAGACGCTTGACCTTGACGTAACGTCAACTCCTACGGTGGAATCGTTCGTGAGATCCACTCGCGAACCGCGCCTCGATCGGGGCGCGACATCGGTGTTCGAGGAGGGTGCGCGCATGGAGCGCTCGATCCAGGAGGTGGCGAAGGCCGCGGGGACCACCTCGCGCACGCTGCGCCACTACGACAGCGTCGGGCTCGTGTCGCCGAGCCGGATCGGCCACAACGGCTACCGCTACTACGACGACCGGTCGCTCGTGCGTCTGCAGCGAGTGCTGCTGCTGCGCGAGCTCGGTCTCGGTCTCGACGCGATCGGGCAGGTGCTCGCGC
>JAPSIU010000116.1 GCA_031178565.1 Leucobacter sp.
CGCCGAGAAGTACTCGGTCGACGTCGAACTCCAGCGGTCTCTGCGCGATGTGCTCGATCACACGATCCGGATCGATGAGCGCGTCGACTCCTTCCGGGCACTCCTCGACAACGCCCTCACCGTGCACTCGGCGCTCGTCGCCCGCAGGCAGGCCGACACGAGCCTCGCGCAGAACGACGAGATCAAGAAGATCTCATCGTGGGCGGCGATCATCTTCGCTCCGACGCTCATCGGCACGGTCTACGGCATGAACTTCGATCACATGCCCGAGACCCACTGGGAGTTCGGGTATCCGGTGGCCATCGCGAGTATGGTCGCCTTCGCCCTCGGCCTCTACGGAATCTTCAAGTACAAGAAGTGGCTCTAATGCCCTCGAAGACCGCTCGGTACCCAATAATGAGATGAGTATCGGATCCGGGCGTCAGGGGGAAGCGTCATGCGCAGTGCAGCGAAGAGTAGGGTGATGCGCAGGGCGATGGTGCCCGCCGTGGTCATCGCCCTGGCCGGCGGATTGCTGACGTCCTGCTCCCCGGGCCCGAACCCGGAAGCGGTCGAGGCCGCGGCGAGCTACGGCGAAGAGCTCGGCGCATGGTCCGCGCAGCTGAGCGAGGCCGCCGCGGGGGCGAGGACCGCGACCAC
Source organism: Leucobacter sp. (assembly GCA_031178565.1). Taxonomy (GTDB): domain Bacteria; phylum Actinomycetota; class Actinomycetes; order Actinomycetales; family Microbacteriaceae; genus Leucobacter. The sequence goes on from JAPSIU010000116.1 coordinate 640, forward strand.
CGCGGAGTGGACAGCCGCGGGCGAGGGCGAGCTGGGCTTCGAGGAGGTCGGGTTGGGCGAGATCCTGACAGAACCTCCCGTGCTCGAGCAGGTCGAAGGAGCCGAGAACACTCCGACCTACCTTGCGGCGGAGCGGGTCGCCGAGCAGGTGGAGACGGTCGTCACCGAGCTCTCCGCTCTGGAGCCCGAGGCGCTCGAGACGCTTCGCGCAGCCGGGTTCCACAGCTACTGGGTGGTCGCGGATCTGTACTACAACACGCTCGGCGGCCCCGCGGCCGAGCGCAGGCGCGCCGACGGCGAGGCCGCCGAACTCGCGATGTCCGAGGGCGCTCAGCTGAAGGAGATCGGCGACGTCTTCCGTGCGGCGAGCCTGTCCTTCTCGGAGCAGCGGCTCGAACTGCTCGGCGTCGCCGTCGAGGACATGGGCGGGATCGCTCTCGACGAGAAGACGCCGGTGATTCCCGAGGACGGGCTGGGCGTCTCCGTCGGCGCGTTCATCGTCGACTGGCTGCACGAGGAGGAGGACTTCCAGAAGGGAGCGATCGAGCAGCTGCAGAGCTGGGAGGTCGCGAGCGGCGCGTACAACCCCTACTGGAACTTCGGCAATCTGAGCAGCGTCTTCACCGCGCCGCTGGATCATGCCGCGACCCTGCGAACGGCCTACGTCGAACAGGTGGCGGAACTCGCCGAGACCATCTCGAAGACGACGAGCTCGTCTCCCGCTCCGACGTCGGCGCCGTCGCTGCCGGCGGTCGGGGAGCCGTATCGGCAGGTGCTGCTGGACGGCTACCTGCCCTGGGGGGACCCGGCCCAGGGGTCCGAGTACACGGCGAACCGACTGTGGATGCTGTGGCATATCCGGGAACTGGAGGGCACGGCCGACGAGCCGTACACCGCGGCTCGGAGTGCACTGCTGGAAACCCTCAACCGGGGGATCGAGGAGGGATCCGGAGCGGACTTCCGCCCCGGATCCACGCGACTGCTGACGTTCATCCAGGAGTACATCGACGCACTCATGCCCGACGCCGACGTCGAGGCGAACACGTGGATGCTGCGGGAACTGCAGGAGCTGCAGGAGTACGGTGCGCAGATGCGCAGCTATCCGATGACGGCCGAGGTCGCCGCCGATTTCGACAAGGTCCTCGCGCTCACCGAGAAGCTCAACGCGGACATCGAAGCGGCGATCGAGGAGCACTCCGACGAGTTCGATCAGTACGACGCGATCGAGACGCTGACGGACGAGTTCGCCGACGTCGTCACGGAGGCGGCGACGCCGTCGCTCGAGGCACTGGACGACGACGCGCAGGCGGAGGAGCTCATCGCCGCCGCGATCGAGGGAACCGCGCCCGGGGCGTCGAGCGACTCGAAAGCGGAGAAGGCGGAGACGGCCGAGAAGACCGAGAGAGCGGAGAAATCCGAGTAGACCGAGCTACCCGAAGGCTGGCGCCCCGATGTCAACCCCCTTGTTCGGCGGGCGAGGACGCGTGAGCCTGAAGCGTACGCTCGCTCCAGGAATGCGGTCGTGGCGCGCGCTGCGCCGCGGCGTCCGGGAGCACGAGGGAAGGAGCACATCATGGGCATCGGATCGGGAATCGTCCTCTTCGTCATCGGCGCCATTCTGGCCTTCGCGCTGAACGTGCAACTCACCTGGATCGACCTCAACATGGTCGGCTACCTCCTCATGGGAGCCGGCGTCCTGGTCTTCCTCATCTCGCTCATCCTCTACACCCGTCGGCGGAGCGCTGCCGACCCGACGGATCCGACCGTTCCCTGACCCGTGGCGCGGAGCCTGGCGGCGGCTGCACGGCTGGGTCGTGAGCTGGGGAACACCTCTCGCCTCGTCCTCGCCGTCAAGACCGCAGCCGCAGCCGCCATCGCGTGGTATCTCGCGCCGTTCGTCCCCTTCGCGGAGTCCGAGTACTCCTATTACGCGCCTCTCGGTGTGCTCGTCAGCATGTACACCACCGTCGTGGACTCGGTGCGTTCCGGCCTGCAGGCGCTGTTCGGGCTCTCCGTCGGGATCGGTCTCGGCCTCGGCGCACTGGCGATCGTGATCCAGGGCGTCCCCGCGATCGTCGCAGTCGCGCTCGTCGTCGCCGTCGGAGTGGCGCTCGGCGGCCTGCACGTGTTCGGGGCGGGGCGCGAGTGGATCCCGATCGCGGGTGTCTTCGTGCTGTTGCTGGGCGGCCGGGACGCCAGGGACTTCTCGCTCTCGTATCTCGTGACCATGGGCTTCGGCGTGATCGTCGGTCTGCTCGTGCAGTGGATCGCGGCGCCGCCGCTCTACCTCAGCGAAGCCCGCGCCCGCCTCTCCGATCTGCGCCGGGCGCTCTCCTCGTGCCTGGACGCGACCGCGGCGGCCGTGGACGAGCAGAACGGCGAGGATCGCGAGCGCGCCGAGTCGCTGCGCCGCGCGGTCGATGACCTCCTCGTGACCGTCCGCAGCGTCTCGGAGGAGATCCAAGAGGCGCGGAAGAGCGAACGGGTGAACCCCCGGGCGCGGCGTCGGCGCGCCGAGGGGGAGGACATGGACGAGCAGTACCGCTCCCTCGACCGGGCCGCCTTCTTCGTGCGCGCTCTCGCCGACCTCATCCCCCAGCGCGGGATCGGGCCGGAGCGCGTGGACGGCGCGGTCGAGGATCGGCTGGCGGAGGCGATCCGACGATGCGGTTCCCTCGCCTCGGCGTCGGGGGATCCCGAGGCTCGCGAAGACGAGGCTCGGCGCGCGCGGGAGGCGCTCGACGAATACGTTCGGGCGCTCGACGAGGATTCGCGCCCCGGTCGGTCGGCATTCGCGACCGAGACCGCGGCGGGATCCTACCTGCGGCGGATCATCGACGTGCTCTCCTAGTCGGATCCCGGACCGGGGAACGGTCGCCTGTCCGATCCGCGATGGCCGGTGGGCTTGCGCATTTCTTTTACGAGCATTAGTGTACTCCTGAAAGCTCGTACGAACGTACGAGAATTGTCCGTGCGGGCCGGGTCGACGAGGAGGTTGCCGATGGCTGAGCGTGAATCGACGGCGGGAGCGCCGGTGCTGGAGAGCGCGGCTCCGGAGTCCCGCATCGGGGTCGACGGGTGCGAGACCGTCTACCGCCGCGCGGGGTCGGGGGAGCCGATCCTCTTCCTGCACGGCGCCGGCCTCTCGCGTGCGTGGCTGCCGTTCCACACGGCGCTCGCCGAGGCTCACGACGTCATCGCTCCGCAGCACCCCGGGTTCGGAGAGAGCGAACTGCCGAGCCACTTCCGCTCGTTCGACGACTACGCCCTGCACTACGATGCGCTGCTGAGAGGACTCGGCGTGCATCGCGTCCACCTCGTGGCTACCTCGCTCGGAGGCAGGATCGCCGCCCACCTGGCGACGTTCTACCCCGAGCGGTTCGCCTCGCTCACGCTCATCGTGCCGGCCGGCTTGCGCGGCGACGGACCCCGCCCCGACCCCTTCCGGCAGACCCCCGAGGAGTCTCTGGACGCCCTCACGAACGGTCGGGCCGATCGGATCTCGGCCGCTGCCGGACCCCTGGGAAACCCGGATGATCCCGAGCGGATCGTGGACGCCTACCGGGAGGACACCGTACTGGCGCTGCTGACCTTCACGGATCGGTACGATCGCAAGCTCCCGCACCGCCTCTCCCGGATCGCCGCGCCCACGCTCGTCGTGGATGTCGAAGAGGATCGTGTGCTGGGCGCCGGGGCGGCCGAGCGGTACGCCGATCTCATCCCGGGGGCGCGGCGCGTCATCGTTCCCGGGCCCGGGGCCGGCGAGAACTCGTCCCACGCGGTCCACGTCGAGCAGCCCGCGGTCGTCGCGGACGCGGTGCTCGAGCACCTCGAGTCGGTCGCGCGAGCCACCGGGGAAGGGCGGTAGACGATGTCCGAACGAGAATTCCACGTGATGTTCAACGGGAGCTATCCCGCGGTTCCGTCCGCGAAGCTGCGGAGGTCGAACTACATCGACCTCCCCACCGAGCACTACGACGCGCTCGAGGGCCAGAAGGTGCTCGAACGCATGGTGACGGGGGCGCAGCTCGTCGAGCGCCTCGGCTACGACGGCGTCGCGTTCAGCGAGCAGCACAACGGCCCGATCGGCCTCCTCGGCAATCCCATGATCTTCGGCGGGTACCTCGCGGCGGCGACGCAGCGGATCCGGATCGGCGTGATCGGCCCCATCATGAACAGCTACCTCAGCCCCATCAGGCTGGCGGAGGAGATCGCCCAACTGGACATCCTCTCGAAGGGCAGGCTGATGCTCGGGCTGCCGCTCGGGCACGGGATGCAGTACCACTCCGTCGGGATGATCAATCCCGCGACCGCGCGGGCGAGATACCGGGAGGCGCACGAGCTGCTCATCAGGGCGCTCACCGACCCGGGGCCCTTCGAGTGGTACGGCGAGCACTTCCAGGTCCCCTACGTCAACCTCTGGCCGCGCCCGGTGCAGGCGCCGCATCCGCCCGTCGTGATCCTGGGAGGCGGCTCCGCCGAGACCATCGACCTCGTCGCGAAGCACCGTCACAGCTATCAGGCCGTGGGCATCAGCTCGCGGAAAGCGGTGCAGGGAGCCCTCGAGAAGCTCCGCGCAGGCGCTGAGCGGTACGGCTACGAGCTGGATCCCCGGCAGATCTGGGCCGGCGTGACCTTCCACGTCGCGGAGACGGACGCTCAGGCGATGGCCGAAGCCCGGCCCCACTATCTGTGGATGATGCAGAACTTCTTCGATTCGCCCTTCCACGACAGCTTCCCGCCCGGCTATCTGTCTCCCGCCGCGTTGCGCGGCATGCTCGCGGGCGGCGGCTATCGGAGCAAACCGCCGTCCGACACCGCGTTCGAGGACGCCGTCGAGGCGGGAAACCTCATCGTCGGATCTCCCGAGACCGTGCACGATCGGCTCGTGGAGCTGATCGACCTCTACGGCGCCGGCCGGATCCTCCTCAACACGAACAGCGACATCAAGCCCGAGTGGATGTCGACGAAGAGCCTGACGCTGTTCGCCGAGCAGGTGCTGCCGCGGCTGCGCGGAGCGAAGGCGGGGAATGAACCGGAAGGCCCGTACACCACGGAGCTGGACTACCGGCTTCGGCGGTCCTCGGCGACACCGGAGCCCTCCGTGATGATCGACGGCGCGCCGGTCGCCCTGGACGATCTCCGGCGCCGGGCCGCACAGACGTCCTCCGCCGGCGCGGAGGCACGACCAGTTGACGTTCGAACGACCGACCTGAAAGAGAGTGGAACATGAGAGCAAGAGCATCGATGAGGACGCTTCTCGTCTCGGCCGCCGCGGTGAGCGCCCTCGGCCTCGCCGCGTGCGCGCCGAGCGGCGAAGGCGACGCCGGTTCGGGAGACGGTGAGACGAGTGAGCTCGCCGTCGCCGGCTGGGGAGGCAAGTACTCCGAGGCCACGCAGCAGTACCTCCTCGACCCCTTCACCGAGGAGACCGGGATCGAGACGTTCATCGAGGACGCGCCGGGCACGCAGATCGCGGGGTTGCAGAGCCAGGCCGACACCGGAAAGCAGCTCTGGGACTTCGTGGACACCCTGCCGCAGGACCAGGCCCACTACGGATACGAGAACGGATTGATCGCGGAGCTTCCCGCGGACGTCAAGGCCGAGCTCGAGGAGACGCTGCTGCCGGGTTCGGTCAGCGACTTCGGCTTCACGTCCGCGAGTCTGGGCGTCGTGATCGTGTGCAACATGGATCTCGTCGAGGTGTGCCCGCAGAACGCCGCGGAGTTCTTCGACACGGAGCGGTTCCCCGGCACCCGGACCATGCCGGCCGAGGCGAACGAGTCGCTCACCTTCTCGATGATCGCCTCCGGCGTGCCCGTCGAGGACATCGAGACGACGGAGATCGACCCGGAGGTCGCGCTCGATCAGCTGAACCTGATCCGCGACGACATCACCGTGTTCTGGGACGGCGGCGACATGCTCGTGAAGACGCTGCAGAACGAAGAGGCCGCCATGGGTCTCGTCTGGAGCGGCCGCGCGCTCGGGCTGCAGGGCGACGGCATGAACCTGGAGTTCGTGTGGCAGGACGGCCTCTACAGTCCCGGCTACTTCGTCGTCGCGGAGAACAGCGCGAACAAGGAGGCGGCGTTCGATCTCATGGTGAGCATCGCGAAGAACGCGCAGGGTCTCGCCGACTTCGCGGAGGCGATGAACTACTCGGTCTCGAACCCCGAGGCGCTCGAACTCATCGATCCCGAGCTGCGGGAGAACATCCCCGACAGCCACCTCGACACACTCGCGAGGTTCAACGTCGAGTGGTTCTCGCAGAACAAGAGCTCGATCGAGGACGAGTGGCGTGAAGTCGTCGCAGGTTGAGGCGGATCGCCGGGGGAGCGCGGCGGAAGCCGCGCCCCCGGCGGTGCGCGGGTGGTCCGTCGAGCTCGGGAGGATCAAGACGATCCTCATCATCCTGCCGGTGCTCGTGATGATCGCCGTGTTCGTGCTCTATCCGCTGGCCAAGCTGGTGATCGACGCCTTCACCCTGGGGGACGGCATCGGGAACTTCACGGCCGTGCTCGGCAGCGGCGCCGCGCGAAAGGCGTTCTGGACGACGCTCTGGAGCTCGGCGCTCGTCACGATCATCGCGGTGCTCCTCGGCGCGATGCTGGCCTGGTTCGTGCACGCGACCGCGTCTCGGACCGTTCGCGCCGTCGTGCTGCTGTCGGTCCTGATCCCGTTCTGCATGGGCGTCGTGATCAAGAACTACATCTTCGCCGTGATCTTCGCCCGAACAGGGGTCGTCAATTCCGTCCTCCTCGGCCTGGGGATCGTCGATGAGCCGCTCAAGATCATGTACTCGCCGGCGGCGGTCATCATCGGCATGGTCTACGCGATGCTGCCCTACGCCACGCTCTCGCTGCTCGCGGGCTTCGCGACCATCGACCTCAATCTGATCAATGCGGCCAAGAGCATGGGGGCGAGTCACGCCCGATCCGTGCTGGGCGTCGTGATCCCGCTGGGGCGTCCCGCGATCGTCGCGAGCATGACGATCGTGTTCGCGATCTCCGTGGGCTTCTACGTGACCCCCGTCGTGCTCGGGGGAACCCAGACGCCGTTCGTCGCCTCGCTGATCGGAGAGGATCTCTTCGACATCTTCAACTACCCCAGAGCTGCGGCGACGGGAGTCCTGCTTCTCGCGGTCGCGCTCGTCGTCCTGCTCGGCGGCTTGCGGCTCGTGGGCGGCAAGGCACTGAGGGCGGTGCTCTAGATGACGCGCACGACGGAAGCCGGCCGGAGCCGGAGGCGGCTGCGATTCTTCGACGGGGCGGTGAAGTGGTGCTCGAGGCTCATGGTCTCCCTGCTCGTCGCGGCGATGCTCTTCCCCGCGATCGTCGTCGTGGCGATCTCCTTCTCGAACGACTCCCTCCTGAGATTTCCGCCTGAGAACTGGGGCCTCGGGACCTACGAGGCGCTCTTCTCGACGCCCAAGTGGGGCGACGCCGTGCTGCTGTCGGTGCAGCTCTCGCTCGTCACGGCCGCGGTCGCCGTGCTGCTCGCCGTGCCGGTCGCGCTCGCGCTGCGCAGGACCAGGCTCTCGCGGCGGATCGTCTCGGCGATCGAGGGCGCCGGGCTTGTGGCGCTCGTGCTGCCGTTGGCGGCCTACGCCGTGGCCCTGTACGCCGTGTTCGTGCAGACGGGGCTGCTCGGGACCTTCTGGGGCCTCGTCATCGCCGGGGTGCTCATCTCGTACCCCCTGACGTTCCTCGTCGTG
>JAPSIU010000466.1 GCA_031178565.1 Leucobacter sp.
CGGCGACGACCTCGTCGAGAAGATCGTCGAGCACGAGCCCCCGCCGGATCTCGTGATCGTGACGATGGGCCTCAACGACAACTTCTCGATGCCGGCGCGCGCCGACGACATCGAGGCGGCGATCGATGCCGACCTCTCCCGGCTTCGCGAGGAACTGCCAGACGCCCGTCTCGTCGTCGTCGAGCCGTTCTGGTACACCGACGAGCGGCCAGAGTCCGTGGAGCGCATCATCGGCTGGGTCGAGGCGGCCGCCGCCGAGGTCGGTGCCGACTACATCGCGGGAGTCTCGCGGTGGCTGGAGGGGCATCCCGAGTGGATGGCCGCCGACATCATCCACCCGAACGACGACGGGTACGCCGAGATCGCGCGACGCATGGACGCCGAGCTCGACCGGCTCGGGCTGTAGCCCGCCGGACCGCGGATCACGCCTCGCTGTCGGCCGTGAGCCGGTACCCCGCCCCGCGCACCGTCTCGATCCAGCGGGGCTGTGCCGCGTTCTCCCCGAGCTTGCGGCGCAGACTCGCGAGGTGCACCTCGACCGCTCGTCTTTCGGCATCGCTCACGTCGTCTGAGAGGACGCGCTCGTCGGTGCGGACCGCGAGGGCCAGTTCGGGCTTGCTGTGCACCCGTCGCCCCGACGACATCACCACATGCAGCAACTCGAACTCGCTTCGCGTCAGCTCGATCTCGACGCCATCGAGCACCACGAGCCGCAACTCGGGATGCAGTCGCAGGCCTCGGTGTTCGAGCCAGCCGTCCACCGCGATCGAGGTCTCGGTGCGTGACTGCTCCTCGAGCTGGCGGAGCAGGAGGCCGGCGGGGTCCGTCGGATGCCCGGCGATGCCGGCGATGCTGCTCTGGGCGCCGCCGTGCTCGAGGCGTCCTGCCGTCACGCTCGAGAGTCGGGGTCGGCGCAGCATGGCATCGATGCGCGTCCGCAGCTCTCGCGGCCGGAACGGCTTGGCGAGGTAGTCGTCTGCTCCGGACTCGAGGCCCATGAGGGTGTCGATCTCCTCGCTCCGCGCCGAGAGCATGATGAGGAACGTGTCGCTGAACGCGCGGATGCGTTTGGCGGTCTCGAAGCCGTCGGTGCCGGCCATGCTCACGTCGACCGTGGTCAGGGTCGGTCGGTGCCGGCGCACGAGCTCGATGCCGTCGAGTCCGTTCCCGGCGCTGTGCGTACCGAAGCCGGCCTGTTCGAGCCCCTTCTCGAGCTGTCGGCGGATGTCGATGTCGTCTTCGATGATCACCGCGATGCGGTCGTGTTCCTCCTGCACTGGACCTCCCCCCGACGTCAGTCTATGGGGGACAGGCGGGCTGGGGGAGATCCCGACCGCGCGGGAGGCGCGGACCGCGCGATCAGCGCCGTGGTCGGGCCGTCACGACGTCTCCAGCGACGACGATGCTCGCGAGCGGCGCGCACTCCGATGCTCGTACGGGGTACGGCCAGGCCCGACTCGAGGCTCCGACCCTGGGGTCGCCGGCGTCAGTCGCGCGTTCGCCGCGACGCGATGTCCTGGTGCGCGAGACGACGCAGGGCGAGCAGCACGGGTTCGTAGAGCGCGGTTCCGAGCACCGTGTACTCGACGGCTTCCCGTGGGCTCCGGGGCATCCGTTCGAGGTCGTACGCGGCGATCTCACGGATGGCGTTGCCGTAGGCGAGGAGGCGGTCGTCGCTCAGCGGCAGTCCCGCGGACTCCGCAGCCTCGAGCGATGACTCGAGTTGAGCGACTGCGGCGAAGCGGGGGTCGTACACCTGGCCGAGCGCCTCGAGCGCGGCTCGGGCGCGCGGGTACGGGTCGGCGCCCCGCTCGCCATCAGCGTCGGCGGCTGCAGGAGGGAGGGCACTCACGGCCCGGCCGAGCGTCGAGTAGAGATCGTCACCCGGGTCATCGATGAGCTCGAGGATCGTGCGGGCCTGCTGCACGCTGAGTCCGACCGTCCCGGTCAGGGCACGGATGAGTCGAAGCCGCCGAACGTGCGACGCGTCGTAGCTCGCCTGCGTGGCCGAGCTCGCGAGTCCCGCATGGAGGAGTCCCTCGCGCAGAT
>JAPSIU010000467.1 GCA_031178565.1 Leucobacter sp.
GGCGCGCGGCCGCCGCCGGCGGGGGGGCCCGGGGGGGGGGGGTCGGGGGCGCGGGGGCGGCCATCGGCCCGGTGTGGTCGGGGGTCGGGGGCCCCGCGCGCTGCAGCCCTCCCGGGGCTATTCGACGACTGGAACGGCAGCAGGCGTTGCCTGGAGCTCGCGAAGGGTCTCGCCGAGCCGCGCGGCATCGGCCGCGGTCCGCGCCCGCCAGGCGACGAAGCGATCCGGGCGCACGAGGATCGCCCCTTCCGGGCCCACACCGCGCAGCGAGCTCCAACGGCCCGTCCGGTCATCGAGCGCTCGCCCGGCACCCACCTGGACCACGTCGATTCCGCGGGCGAGCACGGCGGAGCAGCCATCGAGCGCCGCCCGCCACCGTTCGGCCTCCGCATCGACGAACAGCAGCCAGCGCCCGGGGGCGCCGAGCTCGATCGTCGACACCGTGCCCTCGGGACCATGCACCCACGCATGCGGCAGGTGATGACCGGGCTCGGTGGAGGGCACGTAGACGAGGGAGCCGACGCCGTCATCGGCCGCGCTCTCCCGCTCGGCGATGAGTGCGCCGGTGCGGTAGGAGAAACCGCACTCAGCGCCGTGAGCGTGGAACTCCTCGTCGAGCGTCTGCATCGCGCCAGCGAGCGCAGCCCGTCGCGCGTCGCCCGCCTCCGTCTCCTGCCACAGCTGCGCGAGCGATGCCCAGCCGACTTCGGGCTCGTCCGCGGGATCGATGCCGAGCGCGCGATCGACGATGCCGCCGTGCGCCTGGAAGTTCGCGAGCGAACGCTCCGCGACTGCGAGAGCGATCGGGCGGCGCTCCGCCTCGTAGGTGTCGAGCAGCGGCTCGAGCTCGGGCGCATCCAAGGCGGCGGCCAGCTTCCAGGTGAGGTTCTCGGCGTCCTGGATGCCCGTGTTGAGGCCGAGCGCACCCCACGGCGGGATGCGGTGCGCGGCGTCACCGGCGAGGAAGACCGCGCCCTCGCGGAAGCGCTGCGCAACGCGTGCCTGGATGTACCAGTGGGAGATCGAGTGCACGTCGATGTCGAGCCCGTCGACGCCCAGTGATCGCCCGATGCGCGCGATCATGCCCGCGTCATCGAAGCGCTCGGGATCCGTGGGCGCGAACGCGCATGCGAAGACCCACTCCTTCGAGCGGCCCTGCTCGTCCCACGGACCGATGTGATAGAGGTACCCGCTGCCGATCGAGCCGCCGAAGTCGGGGTTGATGAACCAGCTGATCAGGCTCCCGGGGTCCGCGACGTGCTCGGAGAGGTCGGCCGAGAAGTGCGCGCTGACCATGTCGAGCAAGTCCGTCGGGCCCTCGCTCGCGATGCCGAGCCGCTCAGCTGCCATCCGTCCGCCGTCGGCCGCGATGACGTAGCGGCCGCGCAGCTGCGAGACCTCGCCACCCGCGCGAACCGTGACGGTCCCGTCCGGGCGCACGTCGACCACCTCGTGCCCGAAGCGGACGTCGGCGTGCGGGTAGGCGCGCGCGGCGCGGAGCAGGATCGGCTCCAGCCGGATCTGCGGGATCACGATGTAGCTCGCGGGGCTAGCGGCTGCGTACTCCTCCGCGTATGCACCGCCGCCCCACGCGTCGCGAATCGCAACCTGCCTGCCGTGCAGCTCGGTAGGGCCGCCGAAGGACGTGTGCCACGATGTGCGCCCGACGGTCTGGGGCGGCGCGGCTTCGGCGAGCACCTCGTGTGCGACGCCGAGCGATCGGAAGATCTCCGCAGTGCGCTGGTTGAGCCCCACGGCCTTCGGATGGATCGACGTCGAGGGGTGTCGTTCGAGCACCACGTGCTCGACACCGAGCCTCGACAGCATGATCGACGCGATGAGCCCGACGGGGCCACCCCCGATGATGACGACTGGAGCATCCATCGTTCCTCCTTGAACGAGTGATTCCGTGCTGAACGGTGGTGCCGACGATGGTCGGCGGCAACCACGCGCCGGTGCGGGCGTGCGGCCGCCAGCAGGTGCCACCCGTCGCACGGACGACGGGCGACACCTGCGCGAGCGTCGAACTGGATCAGTCCT